>CANKBT010000033.1 GCA_947479995.1 Frankiaceae bacterium
CTCCTCCGGGGTGAGCAGGGCGCAGGCGTCGACGCCCGGCAGGGCGGCCGACGGCAGCGGCGCGTACGACGGGCCCGCGGAGCTGGTGACGGGGCTCGGGCTCGCGCTCGCGCGGGGGCTCGCGCCGAGCGGCGTGGGCAGCGGCCCGCTCCCCCGGTCGCCGGCCGACCCGCAGGCGGCGAGGCAGGCCGCGGCGACCGCTCCGGCGGCCAGGCGGGCGAGGAGCGGGCGGGGGCGCACCGGCGCAGCCTGGCAGGGCCGGCCGGCGGGCGGGGCGCGTCAGCCCTGCGCGCGCGTCAGCCGTGCGACCTCGGCGCGCAGCGCGTCGACCTCGGCCTGCAGCGCGAGCACGCGCGCGACGCCCGGCAGGGTCAGGCCGTCGTCGACGAGGGCGACGACGGTGCGCAGGCGGTCGACGTCGTCGCCGCTGTAGCGGCGCTGGCCGCCGGCCGACCGCGCGGGCGAGACGACGTCGTGGGCGTCGAGGCGGCGCAGGAAGGCCTGCTGCACGCCGAGCAGGTCGCTGACCTGCCCCATGGTGAGGACCGGCGCGTCGCGGGCGAAGGGGCTCACGGGGTCGTCCTCCGGTGGTCGTGCGGTGCGCCGGGCCCGCACCACGTGCGGGCCCGGCGCGGGGGGTCAGGCGGCGTCGATCTGCGGCTGGTCCGGCGGCGTGGCCGCACCGGGGCGCACCGCGATGGTGCGCGGGCGGGCCCGCTCGGCGACCGGCAGCCGGACGGTGAGCACGCCGTCGGCGTGCGAGGCCTCGACGCGCTCGCCGTCGACCCAGTCGGGCACGCGCAGGCGGCGGGTCATCGCGCCGTCGAAGCGCTCGTGCAGCAGGACCTGCTCGTCGTCGCCGTACGACGACCGGCGCTCGGCGGAGACGGTGAGCACGCCGTCCTCGAGCGTGACGCCGACGGCGTCGGCCGGGACGCCCGGCACGTCGACGCGGACGACGAGCTCGTCGGCGCGGCGGGTGACGTCGACCGGCATCGCCGGGCTGCCCTCGCCGGTCAGGCCGCCGAGCAGGTGCGAGGTGAGGCGGTCGAACTCCGCCACGAAGGGGTCGGTGCGCAGAAGGGACACGGTGTCCTCCCGAGGGTGCTGGCCCGGCGACCTCCGCCGGGGTCACCCCTGCACTTCCCCGGGCAGAGAACCTGCAAACGCAGTTGCAGGTCTAGTGGCCGGCCTCGTCCCACGTGCGCCCGACGCCGACGCTCACGTCGAGGGCCACGTCGAGCTCGTAGGCGTGCCCCATCTCGCGGCGCACCAGCGCCTCGAGCGCCTCCCGCTCGCCGGGCGCCACCTCGAGCACGAGCTCGTCGTGCACCTGCAGCAGCAGCCGCGAGTCGAGGCCCTCGTCGCGCAGCGCCCGCGAGACCCCGAGCATGGCCAGCTTGATGACGTCGGCGGCGCTGCCCTGGATGGGCGCGTTGAGCGCCATCCGCTCGGCCATCGCGCGGCGCTGGCCGTTGTCGCTGGTGAGGTCGGGCAGGTAGCGGCGGCGGTCGAGGATCGTCGAGGTGTAGCCGTCCTTGCGGGCCTGCCCGACGACGTCGCGCAGGTAGTCGCGGATGCCGCCGAAGCGCTCGAAGTACGCCTCCATCTGCTCCTTGGCCTCGTCGGTCGGGATGCGCAGCTGGGTCGCGAGCCCGTAGGCCGACAGCCCGTACGCCAGGCCGTACGACATCGCCTTGACCCGCCGGCGCAGCTCGGGGTCGACCTGGTCGACCGGCACGGAGAACGCGCGCGAGGCGACGAAGGTGTGGAGGTCCTCGCCGGTGCGGAACGCCTCGAGCAGCCCGTCGTCCTTCGACAGGTGGGCCATGATCCGCATCTCGATCTGGCTGTAGTCGGCCGTCATGAGGGCCTCGAAGCCCGGGCCGGGCACGAAGCCCTGGCGGATCTCGCGCCCCTGCGCCGTGCGGATCGGCACGTTCTGCAGGTTCGGCCCGTCGCTGGACAGCCGGCCGGTGGCCGCGACCATCTGCTTGAACGTCGTGTGGATGCGGCCGTCGTCGGCGACGGTCGGCAGCAGCTGCTTCTCCACGACCATGAGCAGCCGCGTCATCTCGCGGTGGTTGAGGATGCGCTCGACGACCGGGTGGGTGCCCAGCAGCGTGTTCTGCAGCGCGTCGGCGTCGGTCGTCCAGCCGGTCTTGATCTTCTTGGTCTTGGGCAGCCCGAGCTCGACGAACAGCAGCTCCTGCAGCTGCTTGGGCGAGCCCAGGTTGAACTCGTGCCCGACCGCCTCGTACGCCAGCTCGGCGGCCTCCTTCACCAGGTCGCGAAGGCGGGTCTGCAGCGCGGTGAGGTGGTCGACGTCGGCGGCGATGCCGGTGCGCTCGCAGTCGGCCAGCACGCGCACGAGCGGCAGCTCGACGTCGCGCAGCAGCGCGGTGCCGCCGCGGCGCTCGAGGTCGGCGTCGAGGGCGACGGCGAGGTCGGCGACCGCGCGGGCGTGCAGCACGGCGGCGGCTGCCGCCGCGGCGTCCTGCTCCTCCTCGCCGCCGTCCAGCGTGAGCTGGCCGCCCTGCTCGGCGGACTCCGCGCGCAGCTCCCGGCGCAGGTAGCGCAGCGCGAGGTCGCCGAGGTCGAAGCTGCCCTGGCCCGGCAGCGCGAGGTAGGCCGCGAGCGCGGTGTCGCTGGTGATGCCCTCGACGACGAGGCCGCGCGCGGTGAGCGCGTGCAGCGGCCCCTTGCTGTCGTGCAGGGCCTTCTCGACCGAGGCGTCGGCGAGCCAGGCGGCCAGCGCCGCCTCGTCCTCGGGCGTCAGCGCCTGCAGGTCGGCGTAGGCCGCGTCGTCGTCGCGCTGCGGCTCGCCCTCGGGCGGCGACTGGGCCGCGATGCCGAGGCCGTGCGCGTCGCCGGTGCCGCGCGCCCAGGTGCCGCGCACGTGCAGGCCGACCCGCACGCCGGCCGGCAGCCGCGCGAGGAAGGAGCCCAGCTCGCCGGGCGCGAGCACCCGCGCGTCCACGTCGAAGCCCTGCTCGGCCTCCGGCTCGACCGACGACAGCGTCGCGTAGAGCCGCTCGCGCAGGACCCGGAACTGCAGGGCGTCGAAGACCTTGTGCACCTCGTCGCGGTCCCACTGCCCGAGGCGCAGGTCGGTCGGGCCGACCTCGAGCGGCACCTGGCGGTCGAGCTCGGTGAGCTGCCGGTTGCGCAGCACGTTCGACAGGTTGGCGCGCAGGGCGTCGCCGACCTTGCCCTTGACCTCGTCGACGTGGTCGGCGAGCGCGCCGACGTCGCCGTACTGCTGGATGAGCTTGGTGGCCGTCTTCTCGCCGAGCCCCGGCACGTTGGGCAGGTTGTCGCTCGGGTCGCCGCGCAGCGCCGCGAACTCGGGGTACTGCTGCGGCGTCAGGCCGTACTTGTCCTGCACCGCGTCGGGCGTCATGCGCTTCATGTCCGACACGCCGCGGCTGTTGTAGAGCACCGTCACGCGGTCGCTCACCAGCTGGAAGGCGTCGCGGTCGCCGGTGACGATGAGGACGTCCATGTCGTCGGCCTCGGCCTGCGTGGCGAGGGTCGCGATGACGTCGTCGGCCTCGAAGCCGGGCTTGCTCACGATCGGCACCCGCAGGGCCTGCAGCACCTCCTTGACCAGGCTCACCTGGCCGCGGAAGTCGGTCGGCGTCTCGGCGCGGCCCGCCTTGTACTCCGCGTAGGCCTCGTGGCGGAACGTCGGCTGGCCGACGTCGAACGTCACCGCGAGGTGCGTCGGCTGCTCGTCGCGCAGCACGTTGATGAGCATCGCCGTGAAGCCGTAGACGGCGTTGGTGGGCTGCCCGTCGGTCGTCGAGAAGTTCTCGACCGGCAGCGCGAAGAACGCGCGGTAGGCCAGGGAGTGCCCGTCGAGCAGCAGCAGCCGGGGGCGGGCGGGCTCGGGGGTCTGCTTGGCTGCCACGGACCACACTCTAGGGAGGGCACCGCCATGACCGCAGACCTCGTCGCGCAGCTGAACGAGCACAAGGGCGAGCTCAACGAGCGCCTGCAGGTCGTCGTCACCGAGGCGTCACCGGAGCGGATCGTCGCGACCATGCCGGTCGAGGGCAACCGACAGCCGTACGGCCTGCTGCACGGCGGCGCGTCCGTCGCCCTCGGCGAGACCCTCGGCTCGGTGCTCGCCTCGCTGAACTGCCCCGAGGGCAAGCAGGCCGTCGGCGTCGACATCTACGCCACGCACCACCGGTCCGCGCTCGAGGGCACCGTCACCGGCACGACGACGCTGCTCAGCAAGGGCCGCACGCTCGTCGTCAGCGAGACCGTCGTCACCGACGACCAGGACCGCCGGGTGTGCACCGTCCGGCTGACCTGCTTCCTGCGCGACGTCCGGGGCTGACGTCCGGGCCTGACCCGCTAGTCCTCGCGGGCGGTCGCCGGGCCGAGCGGCAGGGCGCCGCCGCGGGCGCGGCGCACGACGTGGCGCCGGCGCGCCGGGTCGGCGGGACGCACGTCGGCGGCCACGAGCCGCCGGCGGACGGCCGAGACCGGGGCCGAGCGCCGGACGTCGACGGGCGCGAAGCCCAGGCGGGCGAGGAAGCGGTTGGCGTCGCGCGCCGCCGGGTTGACGACGGCGACGAGCTGCTCCACGCCGTGCTCCTCGGCGTACGCGGCGGCGGCACCGACCAGCGCGCGGCCGGCGCCGCGGCGGCGGGCGCGGCGGGCGACGATGGCGTGCGACAGGTGCACGGCCGGCACGTCGACCAGGGCGTTGGCCGGGCCGATCGTCATCAGGCCCATGCCGAGCACGTCGTCGCCGTCGGCCACGACGACCAGCCGGCGCGTCGGGTCGCCGAGGCACTCGGCGTAGCGGCTCTCCAGCTGCGCCCGGGCGGCCGCGCCCGTGGCGCCGCGCAGGGTCGCCGACGGCAGCAGCTGGTCGCGCAGCTCGTCGCCGAGCGCGAGCAGGTGCTCGAGGTCGGCGGCCGTGGCGGGGCGCACGGCGAGGTCGAGCCGGGGCACGGGTCTCCCGGGGGCGGGTCGGAGGTGGGGTCGCGCGCACGGCCGGGCCCTAGGCTCGACCGGCCCGGACGACGCTAGCGCCCCCCGCCAGCGGCAGCGACCGGACGACGAGCAGCGAGGAGCCCGACGACCCGTGGACGCGCTGCCGCCCGGCGCGGGCACGGTGCTCAACGTCGCGACGATCCTGCTCGGCTCGGCGCTCGGCGTGCTGCTCGGCGCGCGGCTGCCGGAGCGCACGCGCAGCACGGTGACCGACGCGCTCGGCCTGGTCACGCTGGTCATCGGCGCGCTCAGCGTCGCCGAGGGGCTCGGGTCGGACGCCTTCCGCGGGGCCGTCGGCGACAGCGCCGTGCTGCTCGTGGTGCTCGGCGCGCTGCTGCTCGGCGGGATCTCCGGCAGCCTGCTGCGCCTGGAGGACCGGCTCGAGGGCAGCGGCGCGGTGCTGCAGCGCCGGCTGACCCGCGGCGCCGAGGGGCGCGAGCGCTTCGTCGAGGGCTACGTCTCCGCCTCGCTGGTCTTCTGCATCGGGCCGCTCGCGGTGCTCGGCCCGCTGTCGGACGGGCTCGGCCTCGGCATCGAGCAGCTGGCGCTCAAGAGCACGCTCGACGGCTTCGCGTCGCTCGCCTTCGCGGCGAGCCTGGGCTGGGGCGTCGCCGCGAGCGCCGTGAGCGTCGCCCTCGTGCAGGGCACGCTCACCGTGGTCGGCGCGCTGCTCGGCGACCTGCTGCCCGACGCGCTGGTCGACGCCACGACCGCGACCGGCGGCGTGCTGCTGCTCGGCGTGGGCCTGCGCCTGCTCGCCCTCAAGGCGGTGCCCGTCGGCGACATGCTGCCCGCGCTGGTGGCCGCGCCGGCCCTCACCGCGCTCGTCCAGCTGCTGCGCTGACGGCCGCGCGTACACCTGCCGGACGCCCGGCGTCCACGCGTTGACCACTCTCGACCCCAGGTCTAGGGTCGCGGCCGTCGAGGCCCGGGGCGGCCGAGTAGAGAACGGGCAGGGTCGGGGAAGTCCTGCGCGGAGCCAAAGGCGCCCTGGGCCTCGACGCGCGTCCGGACCGGTCTGGCCCTCTGCGTCCGAGTCGTCCCGGTGTCGCCTCCCGGGCGCCCGTGTGACACCGCGATGACGCGCGCGGTCCATCCGCGTGACGCGGGCGCTCCCCCGTGCCGCGCGTGGTTGAGTGGCGCGCCGACGAGCGCCCCACCGGGTGCTCGTCGTCCCGTCGTCGACCCGCGAGGAGACCGCGTTGGGCCACCGCCCTGCTGTCCCGGCCCCGCGCCGCGCCCTGCGCGCCGTGCTGCTCGGGCTGGCAGCCGTGCTGCTGCTGCTGACCGGGGGTGCGCCCGCCGCCGCGCAGGCACCTCCCCCGCCCCCGGCGCCGTCGGCCCCCGCCGCCCCGTCCGCCGACCCGTCCGCGGCCCCCGACGGCGAGGAGCCCGTCGAGGGCATCGCCGGCACGCTGGCCAACGCCGGCGAGCCCGTCGAGGGCGTCGAGATCGCGGTGGAGCAGGACGGCCAGGAGGTCGGCACCGCCACCACCGACGAGCAGGGCCGCTGGCGCGTGCCGGTGCCCGGCCCCGGTGACTACACCGTGCTGCTCGACGTCGAGACCCTGCCGGAGGGCACCGACCTGCGCGACGAGGACGCCTCCTCGCGCGACGTCACCGTGCGCGAGGGCCAGGGCAACGCGCCGGCGCTGTTCCTGCTCGGCGAGGGGCGCAGCGGCGGCAGCAGCCGGCTCGACCGCGCGCCGCAGCTCATCGTCGGCGGCCTGCAGTTCGGGCTCGTGCTGGCCATGGGCGCGATCGGCCTGTCGCTCATCTTCGGCACCACCGGCCTGACGAACTTCGCCCACGGCGAGCTCATCACCGGCGGCGCCATCCTCGGCTACGCGCTCAACGTCGGCCTCGGGCTCAACCTCATCCCCGCCACCGTCATCGCGGTGATCGTCGGCGGCGTGCTCGGCGCGCTGCTCGACCGGGGGCTGTGGCGGCCGCTGCGCAAGCGCGGCACCTCGCTCATCGCCCAGCTCGTCGTGAGCATCGGCCTGAGCTTCGTGCTGCGCTACCTGTACCTCATCTACTACGAGGGCAGCGCGCGGTCGTACGCGCAGTACTCCACGCAGTCGCCGGTCGACCTCGGCCCGGTCGGCGTCCTGCCGCGCGACATGGTCATCATCGCCGTCTCGCTGCTGGTGCTCGTCGCCGTCGGCCTCGGCCTGCAGCGCACCCGCTTCGGCAAGGCCACCCGCGCCGTCGCCGACAACCCGTCGCTCGCGGCGACCTCCGGCATCGACGTCGAGAAGGTCAACAACATCGTCTGGGCGATGGGCACGGCGCTCGCCGTGCTCGGCGGCATCTTCCTCGCGCTGTCGCAGCAGGTCGGCTACCAGCTCGGCCAGAACGCCCTGCTGCTGCTGTTCGCCGGCGTCACGCTCGGCGGCCTCGGCACCGCGTACGGCGCCCTGGTCGGCTCGCTGGTGATCGGCCTGTTCACGCAGCTGTCGACGCTGTTCATCGCCGCCGAGCTGCAGGTCGTCGGCGCCCTCGTCATCCTCATCCTCATCCTCGTCGTGCGGCCGCAGGGCATCCTCGGCAGCCGGGAGCGGGTCGGATGAGCACCCTCGTCGCGCACGCACGTCCCGGGAGGAGGTCCGCATGGACTTCGGCGTGATCTTCGACCGCTCGGTGTTCGCGCTGTTCGCCGACCAGTCGCTCATCCTCGCGCTGGCCGCGATCGGCCTCAACGTCCACTTCGGCTACACCGGCCTGCTGAACTTCGGGCAGGTGGGCTTCGCCGCCATGGGCGCGTACGGCATCGCCAGCGGCGTCACCTACCTCGAGCTGCCGTTCGGGGTGTCGCTGCTGCTGGGCATCGCCCTCGCGGTGCTGCTGGCGCTGCTGCTCGGCGTGCCGACGCTGCGGCTGCGCGCGGACTACCTCGCCATCGTCACGATCGCCTCGTCCGAGGTGATCCGCCTGACCGCGCGCTCGGCGGAGTTCCGCGAGCAGACCGGCGGCTCGTCCGGCCTCGGCGGCTTCGCGCAGGGCTTCTACGACCTCAACCCGTTCGGCCCGGGGTCCTACGGCATCGGCCCGGCGTCGTACGACTCGAACCGGTTCTTCCTGCTCGTCGTGGGCTGGACGCTGGTCGTGCTCTGCTCGCTGCTGGTCTTCCTGCTCATGCGCAGCCCGTGGGGCCGCGTGCTGCGCGGCATCCGCGAGGACGAGGACGCCGTGCGCAGCCTCGGCAAGAACGTCGTCGGCTACAAGATGCAGTCGCTCATCCTGGGCGGCGTCTTCGGCGCGTTCTCCGGGTTCGCCTTCGCGCTCGCCAACTCCTCGGTGCAGCCCGACAACTACGGCACGCAGTTCACCTTCCTCGCCTTCGCGGCCATGATCCTGGGCGGCGCGGGCCGGGTGATCGGCCCCGTCGTCGGCGCGATCCTGTTCCAGACGCTGCTCGTCCTCGTGGAGAACGTGCTCATCGAGGCCAAGGGCGCCGGCTACATCTCCGACGCGGTGCTGTCGGGCAACGACATCGGCGCGGTGCGCTTCGTGCTCGTCGGCGTCGTGCTCATGGCGCTCATGATCTTCCGCCCGCAGGGCCTGTTCGGCGACAAGAAGGAGCTGGCGCTCGATGCCCGCTGACGTCACCAAGACCGGTGCGGGCGCCGCGGCGCTCGCGGGCCTGGAGGCCCGGCCGGGCGTCCCCAAGCCCGACCCGATCCTCGTCGCCGACGGCGTCGTGCGGCGCTTCGGCGGCCTCACCGCCGTCGAGGTCGACCACCTCGAGGTGCAGCGCGGCGTCATCACCGCGCTCATCGGGCCGAACGGCGCCGGCAAGACGACGTTCTTCAACCTGCTCACCGGCTTCGACAAGCCCGACGAGGGCACCTGGGCCTTCGAGGGCAAGGACCTCGCGGGCGTCCCGGCGTACCGCGTCG
The DNA here is from genome assembly GCA_947479995.1 of Frankiaceae bacterium. Taxonomy (GTDB): domain Bacteria; phylum Actinomycetota; class Actinomycetes; order Mycobacteriales; family SCTD01; genus CANKBT01. The sequence continues at coordinate 8,916 of CANKBT010000033.1, forward strand.
CGCGCCGCGGGATGGTGCGCACCTTCCAGCTCACCAAGGCGCTGTCGAAGATGACGGTCCTCGACAACATGCGCCTGGGCGCCACCGGCCAGCGCGGCGAGAGCTTCTTCCGCGCGCTCGTCCCGGGCGTCTGGAGCGGGCAGCAGCGCGGCATCGACGAGCGCGCCCGCGACCTGCTCGTGCGCTTCAAGCTCGACGCCAAGGCGAGCGACTTCGCCGGCAGCCTGTCGGGCGGCCAGCGCAAGCTGCTCGAGATGGCCCGCGCGCTCATGGTCGAGCCGACGCTGGTCATGCTCGACGAGCCGATGGCCGGCGTGAACCCGGCGTTGACGCAGTCGCTGCTCGGGCACGTCAAGGACCTGCGCGAGCAGGGCATGACCGTGCTGTTCGTCGAGCACGACATGGACATGGTCCGCGACATCAGCGACTGGGTCGTCGTCATGGCGCAGGGCCGCGTCGTCGCCGAGGGCCCGCCCGACGTCGTCATGGCCGACCCGGCCGTCATCGACGCCTACCTCGGCGCGCACCACGACGCGCCGCTGTCGGCCGAGGAGGAGCAGGCGCAGCTGTCCGCGGCCGAGGCCGAGCTCGAGGGAGGGCACGCGTGAGCACGCCGCTGGGCAAGGCGAAGGCCGACGCGGACGCGGCGGCGAGCGCCGCGAAGGCGCAGGCGCAGGAGGCCGGCAAGGACGCGCTCGTGCGCGTCACCGACCTGGTGGCCGGCTACACGCCGGGCGTCGACATCCTCAACGGCTGCGACCTGCACTGCAGCGACGGCGAGCTGGTCGGCATCATCGGCCCGAACGGCGCGGGCAAGAGCACGCTGCTCAAGTCGCTCATCGGCCTGGTGCCGGTCCGCAGCGGCAGCGTGCACCTGCGCGGGGCGGAGATCACCGGGCGCAAGGCGCACGAGCTGGTCAGCGAGGGCGTCGGCTTCGTGCCGCAGACCAACAACGTCTTCCCGCGGCTGTCCATCGAGGAGAACCTCCAGATGGGCCTGTTCAACGAGCCGAAGCGCTTCCCGGAGCGCTTCGACTACGTCGCGGAGCTGTTCCCCGCGCTGGCCAGCCGCCGCAAGCAGAAGGCCGGCTCGCTGTCCGGCGGCGAGCGCCAGATGGTCGCCATGGGCCGCGCGCTCATGCCCGGCCCGTCGGTGCTGCTGCTCGACGAGCCGTCGGCCGGCCTGTCGCCCGCGCTGCAGGACGAGGTCTTCATCCGCTGCCGCCAGATCAACGCCACCGGCGTGTCGATCATCATGGTCGAGCAGAACGCCCGCCGGTGCCTGCAGATCTGCGACCGCGGCTACGTGCTCGACCAGGGCCGCAACGCCTACACGGCGTCGGGCAAGGACCTCATGAACGACCCGAAGGTCATCGAGCTCTACCTCGGGACGCTCGCGAAGGCATGAGGCCCGCCGGCGCGGTCGTGCTGGCCGGCGCGCTCCTCGCGGGGTGCGGCGGCGCGTCCCCCGCGCCTGGCCCGCCCGCGGCCGCCGGCCCGCCCGCCGACGCCCCGGCGACGGCCGAGCTGCGGCAGCTGCGCAGCGACCGCGCGCTGCACCGGCTCGAGGTGACGGTGACGGCCCGCGAGCCGCTCACCGCCACCCGCGTCGCGCTCGTGGCGGAGGGCTTCGCACCGCTCCCGCCGACGGCCGTCGACACCGCGCTGCCGGTCGGCTCCGCGCTCGACCTGCCGGTGCCGTACGGCGCGCCGGACTGCGACGCCGCGCCCGGCCGCGCGACGGCGACCGTCACCACGGTCGAGCGCGGCGACGTCGTGCTGCCGCTCGACGACGGCGGCCTCGTCGCGCGGCTGCACGAGGCCGAGTGCAGCGAGCAGGCGCTGCTGGCCGCCGTCGAGGTCACGGTCGCCGGCACGCTCGTCGAGACGGTCGAGGACGGCCGACCGGTGCTCACCGGCGCGCTCCGCCTGCAGCGCCGCCAGGCCGGCGAGCGCGTCGTGCTCGACGGCCTCGGCGCCAACGTCGTGCTCACCGTGCGCAGCGACGGCGACCAGGTGCCGCTGCGCGTGCTCGGGCCGGACGAGCCGTCGCTCGAGGTGCCGCTCGTGCTGTCGCCGAGCCGCTGCGAGGCGCACGCCCTCGCCGAGAGCAAGCGGACCAGCCTGGTCACCGCCTACCTCGGGCTCGGCGACCGGCCGCCGCGGCTGCTCACCGTGGTGCCCGACGACGCCGTGCGCCAGCGCATCGAGGAGTTCGCCGCGCGGGGCTGCCGCGTGCTGGCGCAGGGCGCGCCGGCCGGCTGACGCGCTCAGACCTCGGCCACCTCGGCGACCTCCCGGGCGGCCAGCCGGCGCACCACGACCTCGCGGGGCTTGCCGATGACGTAGACGGTGCGCCGGAAGACCAGCCAGACGCCCGAGGTGTCGAGGTCGACCGACTCGGCGTCGACGCTCTCGGGCGGCAGGGCGGCGTCGGGGAGGTACTGCACGCGGTAGGTCGGCACGGAGGGTCCTGTCGCTCGGCGAGTGTCGACCCTCGGGCAGGACCGTAGCGAGCGGCGCCGACAGGCCCGGCGTCAGGTGGCCGTGAGGACCGCGCGCACCGGCGTCAGGGCGGCGTCAGGACGCCCGCGACGACGGGCCGCGCGCCGGTAGTCCTGTCGGGTCAGCCCTCCCCGGTCCCCTGGAGCCCCCATGGACGACGTCGTCTACCTCGGCGTGGCCACCCTGCTTTTCCTGCTGCTGGCCCTGCTCGTCGCCGGGCTGCAGCGGCTGTGAGCGGCGAGGACGCGGTCGGCCTGGTCGCGGCCGTGCTGCTGACCGGCTTCGTGCTCGCCGCCCTGCTGTTCCCGGACCGGTTCTGATGGGCAGCACGACGGCCTTCCTGGTCGCCCTCGCGGTGCTGGTGCTCGCCCTCGCCGCCGCCTGGAAGCCGCTTGGCGACCACATGGCGCGGACGTACGCGAGCGAGCGCCACCTCGCGCCCGAGCGGCTGCTCTACCGCGCCGTGGGCGTCGACCCCGACGCCGACCAGACCTGGGCGGCCTACCTGCGCAGCCTGCTGGCGTTCTCCTTCGTCGGCGTGCTGGCGCTCTACGCCCTGCTCCGCCTGCAGGACCGCCTCCCGCTGGACACCGGGATGGCCGCGGTCAGCCCCAGCCAGGCCTTCGAGACGGCGACCTCCTTCGTCACCAACACGAACTGGCAGTCGTACGCCGGCGAGTCGACGATGTCGCACCTGTCGCAGATGGCAGGCCTCGCAGTGCAGGACTTCGTCTCGGCTGCGGTGGGCATGGCCGTCGCCGTCGCCGTCCTGCGCGGCTTCGCCCGTTCGCGCAGCGACCGGCTCGGCAACTTCTGGGTCGACCTCACGCGCGGCACCTTCCGCGTCCTGCTGCCGATCGCGGCGGTGGCGGCGGTGCTGCTCATGGCCGGCGGGGTCGTGCAGAACCTCGTCGGGCCGGAGAGCCGGGACACGCTGGCCGGCGCCAGCCAGACGCTGGTCGGCGGCCCGGTCGCCAGCCAGGAGGCCATCAAGGAGCTGGGCACCAACGGCGGCGGCTTCTTCAACGCCAACTCGGCGCACCCGTTCGAGAACCCCAACCCGGTCACGAACCTGCTGCAGGTGTTCCTGATCCTGCTGATCCCGGTGTCGCTGACCCGCACCTTCGGGGTCATGGTCGGTCAGGTCCGCCAGGGCGTCGCCGTGCTCGCGGCGATGGCGCTGGTGTTCACCGCCTCGCTCGCCGTGACCACCGGCTTCGAGGTCGCCCACCCGGGCACCGTCCCGGACTCCGTCGGCGCCAGCCTCGAGGGCAAGGAGGTGCGGTTCGGCGTCGAGCAGTCGGCGCTGTTCGCCACCGCCACGACCGCCACCTCGACCGGGGCCGTCAACTCCGCCCACGACAGCTACACCGCGATCGGTGGCGGCGCCCTCCTGCTCAACATGATGTTCGGCGAGACCACGCCCGGCGGGGTGGGCGCCGGGCTCTACGGCATCCTCGTGCTCGCTGTCCTCTCGGTCTTCCTCGCCGGCCTCATGGTCGGGCGCACGCCGGAGTACCTCGGCAAGAAGATCGGCCAGCGCGAGATCCGCTTCGTCGCGCTGTACGTCCTGGCCACGCCCGCCGCCCTGCTCCTCGGGCTCGGGCTGGCGATGACGCAGGACGTCTTCGTCGGCAACTTCGGCAACGACGGCGCTCACGGCTTCAGCGAGGGCCTGTACGCCCTGACGTCCGCGGCCAACAACAACGGCAGCGCCTTCGCCGGCCTCACCACGGCGACGACCTTCGGCAACACCGTGCTCGGGATCGTCATGGTCGCCGGGCGCTTCCCGCCGATCGTGTTCGTGCTGGCGCTGGCAGGCTCGCTGGCCCGGCAGACGCCGACCCCGCCGTCGGCCGGCACCCTGCCGACCCACACCCCGCTGTTCGTCGGCCTGCTGGTCGGCGTGCTCGTGATCGTCACCGGACTCACCTACTTCCCGGCGCTGGCGCTCGGGCCGCTCGCGGAAGGCCTGTCATGACCGCCCTCTCCCCGTCCGCCCGCGCCGGCGGGCTGCTCGACCCGGCGCAGCTGCTCGCGGCGCTGCCCGACGCGCTGCGCAAGCTCGACCCGCGGACGCTCTACCGCAACCCGGTCATGCTCGTCGTGCTGGTCGGCTCGGTCGGCACCACCGTGCTGGCCGTGCGCGACCCCAGCGCGTTCTCGATCTCGATCGCCACCTGGCTCTGGCTGACGAACGTGTTCGCCAACGTCGCCGAGGCCGTGGCCGAGGGCCGCGGCAAGGCCCAGGCCGAGACGCTGCGCAAGACGCGTACGGAGACCGTCGCCCTCCGCCTCACCGACGGCGGCACCGAGCCGGTGCCGGCCGCGGAGCTGCGCCTCGGCGACCGCGTCGTCGTCGAGGCAGGGCAGGTGGTCCCGGGCGACGGCGACGTCGTCGAGGGCATCGCCAGCGTCGACGAGTCGGCCATCACCGGCGAGTCGGCGCCGGTCATCCGGGAGTCCGGCGGCGACCGCTCCTCGGTCACCGGTGGCACCCGGGTGCTGTCGGACCGGATCGTCGTGCAGATCACGAGCAAGCCGGGCGAGACCTTCGTCGACCGGATGATCGCGCTCGTCGAGGGCGCTGCCCGCCAGCGCACGCCCAACGAGATCGCCCTGAACACCCTGCTGGCGTCCCTGACGATCGTGTTCCTGCTGGCGGTCGCGACGCTGCAGCCGCTCGCCCGCTACGCCGGCGCCGAGCAGTCGCTGCTCGTGCTCACCGCGCTGCTGGTCTGCCTCATCCCGACGACCATCGGCGCGCTGCTGTCGGCGATCGGCATCGCCGGCATGGACCGGCTCGTGCAGCGCAACGTGCTCGCGATGAGCGGGCGGGCGGTCGAGGCCGCCGGTGACGTCACCACGCTGCTGCTGGACAAGACCGGCACCATCACCCTCGGCAACCGGCTCGCGAGCGAGTTCGTGCCGGTCGGCGGGGTGGCCCTCGAGGAGCTGGCCAGCGCGGCGCGGCTGTCCTCGCTCGCCGACGAGACGCCCGAGGGCCGCTCGGTGGTCGTGCTGGCCGAGGAGCGGTCCGTCCCGCGCGCCGAGCCGCCGCCGGGCAGCGTCCCCGTGCCGTTCACCGCCCAGACCCGGATGTCCGGGGTGGACACCCCGGACGGCACGCAGGTGCGCAAGGGCGCGGCCAGCACGGTGACGGCCTGGGTGCGCGAGCGCGGCGGCACGACGCCGGCCGAGCTCGACGCCGCGGTCGACGCGATCTCCTCCTCGGGCGGCACCCCGCTGGTCGTGGCCGAGGCCCGCGGCGGCACCGCCCGCGCGCTCGGCGTCATCCACCTCAAGGACGTCGTCAAGGACGGCATGCGCGCGCGCTTCGACGAGCTGCGCTCGATGGGCATCCGCACGGTGATGATCACCGGCGACAACCCGCTGACCGCTCAGGCCATCGCCGACGAGGCGGGTGTCGACGACGTCCTCGCCGAGGCCACGCCCGAGATGAAGATGGAGCTAATCAAGGCCGAGCAGGCCGGCGGCAGGCTCGTCGCGATGACCGGCGACGGCACC
>CANKBT010000034.1 GCA_947479995.1 Frankiaceae bacterium
GAGCGCAGCGGCTCGCCCTCCATCTTCGGGAACTGCGGCGGGTAGGGCGCCTCGCCCTCCCCCGAGCGCTCGTACAGCTCGAGCAGCGCCTCGAGCGGGTGGTGCACGTCGTCGATGCCCGCGTGCACGTCGCCGAGGGCGGCGAACCGCTCGCGCATCGTCCAGATGTCGAAGTCCTCGATCTCGGCGTGCGGCACCTCGTCCCACGTCAGCGGGGCGGACACCGTCGCGGTCGGGCGCGCCCGCACCGAGTACGCGGAGGCGATGGTCTGGTCGCGCGCCATGCGGTTGTAGTCGAGGAACACCCGCTCGCCGCGCTCCTCCTTCCACCACTTCGCGGTGGCGACGTCGGGCCTCCGGCGCTCGACCTCGCGGCCGATCGCGAGGGCCGCGTGGCGCACCTGCGTGAAGGTGTACGACGGCTCGATGCGCACGTAGACGTGCAGGCCCTTGCTGCCGCTGGTCTTGGGGTACGACGCGATGCCCAGCTCGTCGAGCAGCGCCCGCACCTCGAGCGCCACCTCGCGGACGTCCTCGTAGCCGGTGCCGGGCATCGGGTCGAGGTCGATGCGCAGCTCGTCGGGCGCCTCGACGTCGGCGCGCCGCGAGGGCCACGGGTGGAAGTCGAGGCAGCCGCTGTTGGCCGCCCAGGCGACGTGCGCGACGTCGACGGGGCACATCTCGAGCGCCGACCGCCCGCTGGGGAAGGCGACCAGCACGGTCTCCATCCACGGCGGCCGGTTGTCGGGCACCCGCTTCTGGTAGATCGGCGGCGTCTCCGCCCCGCCCGGGTGGCGCTTGAGCACCGTCGGCCGCTCGCGCAGCGCGCGCACGACGCCGTCGCCGACGGCCAGGTAGTACTCGACCAGGTCGAGCTTGCGGCCCCGGCCCTCCGGCAGGCCGGAGAAGTAGGTCTTGTCCGGGTTCGTGACCTTGACCGTGCGCTCGCCCGTCGGGGTGTCGACCTCGAGCTCCACGAAGGGCGTCGCCACGTCAGCCCCGCAGCACCGGCAGGGCGACGTCGGTGCAGGACAGCGCGCGCGGGTCGCCGCCGGCCAGGGCCGTGACGCGCGCGGCGGCCTCGTCGAGGCGCTCCTCGGGCAGGGCGCCGGACTCCACGGCCGCGACCAGCGCGTCCCGCATGCGCACCGCCTGCGCGCCGTCGGTGGCGAGCACCGCGTCGGCCCCCGCGCCCACGGCCCGCACCGCCGCCTCCGGGAAGTCCCAGCGCAGGTTGATCGCGCCCATGCCGACGCTGTCGGTCATCGCGACGCCCTCGAAGCCCATCTCGCGCAGCAGCGCGTACGCCCGCGGCGAGACGGTGGCGGGCAGGTCGGGGTCGAGCGCGGTGTAGCTCAGGTGGTTGAGCATGACGACCGGCGCGCCGGCGTCGATGGCCCGCTGGAAGGGCGCGAGGTCGGTGGGGCGGAGCTCGTCGAGCGTCGCGTCGACCGTGCCGCCGGTGGAGTGGGTGTCCTCGTCGGACCGGCCCTGCCCCGGGAAGTGCTTGACGGTCGGGGTGACGCCGGCCGACTGCAGGCCGCGGGAGAAGGCCAGGCCGTACTCCGCCGCGAGGGCGGGGTCGGCGCTGAAGGCGCGGTCGCCGACGATGCCGCGCGAGGGGCCGTCGTCGAGGTCGAGCAGCGGGGCGAGGTCGAGGTCGACGCCGATGGCGGCGAGCCGCGCGCCGATGCCCGCGGCGAACTCCTGCACCTCGGCGGGGGTGCGCTCGGCGGCCAGCCGCCGCGGCGACGGCCCGGCGCCCACGACCTCGCGGGTGACCGCGACCCGGCCGGACTCCTCGTCGGTCGACACCAGCACCGGCCGGGGCGACGCGGCGCGGAAGCCCGCGACGAGCGCGGTCACCTGGGCGGCGTCCTCGACGTTCGGCTCGGACAGGAACACGCCGCCGACGCCGAGGGCCGCGACCTCCTGCGCCAGCGGGTCGGTGGCCGCGGTGACGCCCGGCAGCCCCACGACGAGCACGGCCGCGGCCCGCGCGGGCAGCGGCGCGGGCGTGCACGCCGGGGCGCTCGGCGCGGCCTGGGGCGCGGCCGTCGTCCGCGCCGCCTCGCTGCCGCAGCCGGCGACCAGCGCGAGCGCGGCGGCGCCGAGCAGGGCGGGGACGCGGTTCACGCGGCCACCGTACGTGGAACACCGCGAGCAGGCCGGACGCTGCACCGGGTGTCCCGCCTGACCCCGAGGAGACCGCCATGGACAGCACCCGCGCCTACCCCGTGCAGAAGACCGACGAGGAGTGGCGCCAGCAGCTCACGCAGGAGGAGTACCTCGTGCTCCGCCGCGCGGGCACCGAGCGGCCGTGGACCGGCGAGTACAACGACACCAGGACCGAGGGCGTCTACTCGTGCCGCGCCTGCGGGCACGAGCTGTTCCGCTCGGACACCAAGTTCGACAGCCACTGCGGGTGGCCGAGCTTCTGGGCGCCGAGCGACGCCGCCAACGTCGAGCTGCTCGAGGACACCAGCCTGGGCATGCGCCGCGTCGAGGTGCGGTGCGCGCACTGCGGCAGCCACCTCGGCCACGTCTTCGACGACAGCCCGCAGACGCCGACCGGCGACCGGTACTGCATGAACAGCGTGAGCCTGCGCCTGGAGCCGGCGCAGGGCTGAGCCGCGCCCGAGGGGGGACGAGCCGGGCCGCGGCGTGCCACGCTCCGGCCGTGGCCTCGTGGGCGGACGTGCGCAGGGCGGCGCTCGCCCTGCCGGGCGCGGTCGAGGACGCCGCCGGCGCGACCACCGCGTGGCGGGTCGGCCGGCGCGCCTTCGCGTGGGAGCGCCTGCTGCGCCCCGGCGAGCTGCGCGCGCTGGGCGGCGACGCCCCCGTCGGCCCGGCGCTCGGCGTCCGGGTGCCGGACCCCGCGGCGCGCGCCGCGTGGCTGGCCGAGCACCCCGGGGCCTTCTTCCTCGTCCCCGCGTACGAGCCGTGCGCGATGGTGCTCGTGCACGTCGAGCGCGCGCCCGTCGAGGCGCTCGACGAGGCGGTGACGGAGTCCTGGCTCGACCGGGCGCCCCGGCGGGCCGCGCAGGCCTGGCTGGCGGCCACCGGACGTGCCGTCGACCCGGCGCCGGCGACCGGAGCAGCGGGGTTGCGCCGGTCGGGCGAGCGCCCGGGGCGGTGACGTGCCGTTGCACGGGGGTAGGGAGTGCAGCGGGCTGAGGAGGCGGGCATGGCGGTGCGGGCACGGTGCGCGGTGACGCTCGCCCCTGCCCCGCACTCCCCCGCCGAGGCGCGCGCCTTCGCGCGGCGGGTGCTCGACGAGTGGGGCCTCGACCGCGTCGAGGACGCCGTGCTGCTCGTCGTGAGCGAGCTGGCGACCAACGTCGTGCTGCACGCCCGCACGGCGTACGACCTGGTGCTCGAGCGCCGTGGCGACGTCGTGCGCGTGACGCTGCTCGACGACGCCGTCGCCGGGCCCGTGCGCCGCCGCACCGGGCTGCGCGCCGCGACCGGCCGGGGCCTGGGCCTCGTCGAGACGGTGAGCCGCGCGTGGGGCCGCACCGACGAGCCGGCGCTCGGCGGCCGCGCCAAGGGCGTGTGGGCCGACGTGTCGACCGAGCCCGGCGCGGCGCTCGACGAGGGCGCGCTCTACGGCACCGACTGGCTCGCCGAGCTCGAGCGCGAGGGCTGACCGGCCCCGCTCAGGCGGCGCGGTAGGCCAGGCGCCAGGTGGCGCCGGCGCAGGCCGCCGGCGCGTCGGCGGCGAGCACCGCGGTCAGCGGCTGCACGACGGGCGCCGCGGCCGAGACGGTCGCCTGCCCCTGCCACGCGGTGACCTGCAGCGCCGCGGCGGGGCAGGCCGGGTCGCTCGTGCCGGTGACCTGCACGGCCAGCGAGCGCAGCGCCTGCGGCTCGTCCGACGGCGAGGTGACCGTCAGGACGAGCGCCCCGGCGCCGCCGGGGGCCAGGCCCTGCACGCTGCCGCTGACCCGCAGCTCGGGGCCGCCGCCGGCGGCCCGGGCCGCCTGCAGGTGGCCGGCGGCGACCGCCGCGACCAGCACGCCCGCCACCGCCCACGCGGCGCCGCGCGCCGCTCCGACCGCCCTGCTCGTGTCCACGACGAGGAGGTCGGGCGGCGCGGCGCGTGCGCGCTCACCCGGACGTGTGTCCGGGGGCGGGTCCGGCGCCGCGAGCCCCCGGACGGCTCACCCGCGCGGGTGTCCAGGGCTAGACCAGCGTGGTGAACGTGATGGTCGCGGTGCCGGTGTTGCCGACGGAGTCGGACTGCCGGGCGATGACCGTGTAGTTGCCGGCGGGGAGCTTCTGCCCGACGACGCCGGTCGACCAGGCGCCGCCGGAGACCGTGGCCGTGAGCGTGCGCACGGGCGCCGCCGTCGTGTCGCTGCCGGCGTAGACGAGCACGGTGACCGTCGGCAGGTCCGTCGCCGCGCTGCCGCCGCGTCCCGTGAAGCTCGGCCGCCCCAGCGAGCCGGCGAGCCCGGCCGGGTCGAGGGTGACGGGCGGCGGCGTCGCGTCGACCGTCCACGTCCGCGGCGCGCTGGTGCCGGTGTTGCCGGCGCTGTCGGCCTGCCGCGCGACGGCGGTCCACGACCCGGTGGCCAGGCCGCTGACCGGGGCGCTCCACGCGCCGGCGCTCGCCGTCGCGGTGAGCGTCTGCGCCGGGGTGCCGGTGGCGGTCGCGCCGGCGTAGAGCAGCACGGTCACGGTCGCGAGGTCGCCGGGGGCGGTGGTCGCGGTGCCGGTGACGGTCGTCGTGCCGGCGGTGGTGCCGGTGGGGCCGGTGACGACCGGCCCGGGCGCCGTGGCGTCGACGGTGAAGGTGCGCGTCGCCGTGCCGGTGAGGCCGGTCGTGCCGGTCTGCGACGCGGTGAGCGTCCAGGTGCCGGCGGCCAGCGGGGCCGGCGTCGCCGACCAGGCGCCGCCCGCGGCGGTGACGGTGAGCGTCTGCGCGGGCGTGCCCGTGGCGGAGGCGCCGGCGTAGAGGCGCAGCACCACCGTGGTGCCGTCGGCGGGCGCCGTGGTCGCGGTGCCGCGCAGCTCGGGCGCCGGGCCGACGAGCTGGCCGGCGGTGGGCGCGGTGATGGTCGGCGCGGGCGCCGCGGCGACCACGACGACGGCGCTGCGCGCGCTGGCCGGGCCGACCCAGTTCGTGCCGTACCGCGCGGTGGAGGTCCACTGCCAGGAGCCGTCGGGCACGCCGGTGACCGTGCACGGCGAGGCGGTGCAGGTGGTGGTCGCGAGCGGCGCGGTGCCGCCGCTGGCGTAGCGCACGAGGTCGTAGCGCGGCACGGCGCGGCCGCCCGCGGTCGTCGACGCCGCGAAGGCGAGCGTCACGGTGCTGCCGCTGACGGTGGCGACGGGCGCGGCGGCGGTGGGCAGCACGTCGGCGCGGCTGGCGGCGGGGCCGTCGGCGGTGGCGGTCCAGACCGCGGCGGCGGCGCCGCCGGAGAGCAGCACGGCACCGGCGACGACGGCGGGCAGGGCCACCCGGCCGGTCGGCCTACGCACCGGTCACCTGCACGCGCAGGGGCACGGTGATGGTGGCGCCCTGGCAGGCCGACGGGGAGTCGACGCCCATGGCGGCGGCGCCGGCGAGGTCGTAGCGGCGCGAGGCGCCGGGGGCGATGGCGTCGGTCGGCAGCGCGGCCGGCGCGGTGAAGGTGACGAGCGGTGCCGTGCAGCTGCTCGCGGTCGGGGCGGCGGTGCCGGTGACGGCGGTGAGGCGCACGGGCACGGCGCTGGTGTTGCGCACGGTCACGCTGACGGTGGCGGTGCCGCCGGGCACCAGGGAGTCCACCGGCGCGGTCGACGCCTCGACGGTGGCGCTGAGGGTGCGCGCCGCGGCCTCGCCCTGGCCGGTCGCGGTCGGCGCGCTCCAGAAGGCGGAGGCGCTGCCGCCGACGAGCAGGACGACCAGGCCGGCGCTGCCGACGACCGAGAGGCGGCGGGCCAGCCGGGTCGGCCGCCGGCGTCGCACCGGCGCGGCGCGGTAGGCCGCGGTGCGCGCGACGGCGACGGCGGTGGCCGCCTGCGCCTCGCGCAGCGCCAGGGCGAGCGCCTCGGCCGGGGTGGGCGGCGGCGTCGCGGTGGCGGGCGTGGAGACCCGCACGACCATCACCCGAGCCGCCCGGTGCCGGCGTACGAGAGGGGGAAGCTGCCGCCCTGGCAGGCGTCGCCGGCCTCGGGCCGCATGCGCACGACGAGCTGCGCGGAGGCGGTGCCGCGCGCGGCGACGGCGACCGGCGCGGGCAGCGCCGCGACCTCGAGCACGTCGGCGGGGCAGCCGTCGGCCGCGTCGCCGACGGTCACGGTGACGCCCTCGACCTGCAGGGCGGTGTCGTGCGGGTTGTCGAGCTCCAGGCGGAGCACGGCCTCGCGGCCGGGTGCGAGCCCGTCGACGTCGCCGCGGATGCCGAAGGAGGTGGTGGTGCCGGCCCCGGTGCCGCCGGCGGCCGTCGCGGGCGCGGCGTCGAAGACGCCGTCGACGAGCCGGTCGGCCACGGCCACGCCGACGACCGCCCACGCCACGAGCCCGGCCAGCCCCAGCAGGGCGGCGCGGGTGCGGACGGGGCGGTGCACGGGTGCTCCCGGGGTCAGGTGGGGCTGGTGCGGACGAGCGGTGGGACGGCCTCAGGGGGCGGGCCGGGCGGCCCGCCCCCTGAGGGCCGGTGCGACTAGCTCGCGGCGGCGGCCGTCACGGCGAAGACGAACTCCGCGCCCTGGCAGGCGTTCTGGTTCGTCGTCGGCAGGTTCTGCATGTAGATGGAGGCCGGGTAGGTGAAGCTGCGCGACTCGCCGGCGGCGAGCTCGGTGCGCGGCGTGCTGAACGGGCCGCGGCTCTCCAGGGCGGCGAGCGCCGCGGTGCACGACGGGCGGTCCGCGCCGCTGCCGTCCGCGCTCGGCTCGACGGCCTTGGCGAAGGTGACGCTGCTCAGGCCGGCGTACGAGACGGGGAAGGCGTTGGGGTTGTTGACGACCACGACGAGGTCGCCGGTGCGGTCCGGCGCGAGCTGCGCGGTGGTGACGCCGCGGGTGATGGTGAGCGGCGACGCGCTGGTCGCGCGGGCCTCGCCCTCACCGGAGCCGCTGACGCTCCAGTAGGCGTACGCGGCGCCGGCACCGGCGATCGCGAGGGTGGTGCCGGCGGCGACGGCGGCGAGCTTGCGGCGGCGGCGGGCGGGGGTGGCGGCAGCGTCCGAGGACATGGGTCGTGGCCTTCCAGGCAGCAGGGGCGCAACCGGTCGGCTGCGCGATGCCTAGTCCTTCGGTGCTGTCCGTTTCGGCCTTGACTGTGGTGATCACCACTGATCAGGGGGTGGTCACAAGTGACTAGTCCCCGTGTCCTCCGCGCCCCGTCGTCGTTGCGGCGAGCCGCTACGGCAGGGCGGCGACCAGCTCGCCGAGGTCCTTGCGGATGCCCGTCCAGAACGGCGTCTCGAGCTTGGTGTGCAGCCGGGCGCGCGACGCGCGCAGGTGGCGCAGGCAGTCGAGGATGCGGTGCAGCTCCTCGGCCTCGAAGGCCAGCAGCCACTCGTAGTCGCCGAGCCCGAAGGCCGCCACGGTGTTGGCCCGCACGTCCTCGTACTCGCGGCCCATGATCCCGTGCTCGGAGAGCATCCCGCGGCGCTCGTAGTCGGGCAGCAGGTACCACTCGAGCGAGCGGTTGAAGGGGTAGACGCAGACGTACGGGCGGGGGTCCTCGCGGCGCACGTAGGCCGGGATGTGGTTGCGGTTGAACTCCGCGGGGCGGTGCAGCGCGACCGCGCTCCACACCGGCTCGAGGTGGCGGCCGAGGCCGGTGCGGCGGAAGCGGCTGTACGCCTCCTGCAGCACGTCGACGCTCGGGCAGGTCCACCACACCAGCAGGTCGGCCTCGGCCTTGAAGCCGCTCACGTCGTAGGTGCCGCGGGTGTAGACGTCCTTGCCGAGCAGCTCGTCGAGCAGCCCCTGCGCCTCCGCGACGAGCGACGTGCGGTCCTCCGGCAGCGGGGACGTCGCCTTGAAGACCGCGTACATCGTGTAGAGCATCTGGTCGTTGAGCTCGCGGGCGCTGGGCACCGGGGCGCTGGGCGCGTCAGTCATGCGGCCAGTCTGCCGCAAGCAGGGCCTGCGCGGCCTCCCGGCCGCTGCGCACCACCGCCGGCACGCCGACCCCGTCGTACGCCGCCCCGGCCACCGCCAGCAGGGGCTGCCGGGCGACGTCGGCCCGCACCCGGCGCACCCGGTCGACGTGCCCGACGGCGTACTGCGGCAGGCCCCCGCCCCAGCGCGTGACGCGGCTGTCGAGCAGCGGCGGCACCGGCCCGACGGCGGCCACGAGCTCGCGGTGCACCACCGCCACCAGCTCCTCGTCGGGGCGCTGCAGGTCGCGCTCCTCGCCGTGCCGGCCGACGCTCGCGCGGACCACCGCGGGGCCGGGGCGCCCCCACTTGCGGCTGGTGAAGGTGACGGCCTTGGTCGTGCGGCCCTCGGTCGCCGGCACGAGGTAGCCGCTCCCCCGCCCCGGGCTCGGGCCGTCGAGCACGAGCGTCACCAGGGCGACGCTCGCGTAGTCGACGGCAGCCAGGTCGGGCGCGCCGGGCAGCAGCCGCGCGGCGGCGGGCGCGGGCACGGCGACGACGACCGCGTCGACGTCGAGGGCCTCGGGCGCGGCGGCGCTGCCCAGCACCAGCCGCCAGCCGGACGGCCGGCGCTCCAGCGCCCGCACCGCCGTGCGCAGCCGCACGTCGTCGAGGCGCGCGGCGACGGCGAGCGGCAGCCGGCCGATGCCGCCGCGCAGCCCGCGGAAGACCGGGCCGGGCGGGGCCGGCTGCGCGCGGGCCTCGGCGACGGCGGCGAGCAGCGAGCCGTGGCGGGAGAGCGGCCCGCGCAGGGCCGGCACGGTGGCGTGCAGGCTCAGCGCGTCGGCGTGCCCGGCGTAGACGCCGCCGAGCAGCGGGTCGACGAGGCGGGCCGTCACGGCCCGGCCGAGCCGGCGGGTGACGAGCTCGCCGACGGCGACGTCGTCGGGGGTCGGCGTGCCGGGGCGCAGCAGGTCCAGCGGCAGGCGGGCGAGCGCGCGCGCCGGCAGCACGCCGCTGGCCGCCAGCGCCCGCAGGTCGCCGGGCACGCCGAGCAGCGTGCCGGTCGGCAGCGGCCGCAGCCGGCCGTCGAGCCACAGCGACGCCTGCCCGGCGGCCGGCTCGACGAGGTCGTCGCCGAGGCCCGCCCGCACGGCGAGGTCGACGGCGTGCGGCACCCGCGCGAGGACGGCGTCGGCGCCCTCGTCGACGGGCAGCCCGGCCACCTCGCTCACGGCGACCTTGCCGCCGACGCGCGCGCCGGCCTCGAGCACGGTGACGCGGACGCCGGCGTCCTGCAGGTCGAGCGCCGCGGTCAGGCCGGCGAGGCCGGCCCCGACGACGGCGGCGGTGCGCACCGTCGCCGGCTCAGACGTCGGCGAAGTGCTCGACGTGCGGCGGCTGCGCGAAGTGCGGGCCGATGAGGCCGCGCCAGCGGGTGAAGGCCTCGCTGGCGCGGAAGGCCTCGTGCGCGGCGACGTCGTCCCACTCCACGAGCAGCACGAACCGCGTCGGCGTCTCGACGCCGGCGGTCATGCGCACCGACCGGGCGCCCGGCGCCGCGGTGATGACGTCGCGCGCCTCGGCGTACGCCGCCCGGAACGCGTCGGGGTCGGTGACGTCGATGAGGGCGACCTCGAGCACCATCAGGCGGCTCCGCTCAGCTCGTGCACGTGGTCGACGACCCGGGCCAGGACGTCGGGGTCGGTCTCGGGCAGCACGCCGTGGCCGAGGTTGAAGACGTGGCCCTCGCAGCGCTGCCCCTCGGCGACGACGCGGGCGGTCTCGGCGCGCACCACCTCGGTGGGGGCGAAGACCAGCGTGGGGTCGAGGTTGCCCTGCACCGCCCGGCCGGGGCCGATCCGGCGCTGGGCCTCGTCGAGCGGCACCCGCCAGTCGACGCCGACGACGTCGGCGCCCGCCTGGCCCATGTCGTGCAGCAGCTCGCCGGTGCCGACGCCGAAGTGGATGCGCGGCACGTCGGCGACGCCCGCGAGCACGCGCGCGGAGTGCGGCTGCACGCGCGCGCGGTAGTCGGCCGCCGGCACCGCGCCGACCCACGAGTCGAACAGCTGCACCGCGCTCGCGCCGGCGTCGACCTGCACGCGCAGGAAGGCCTCGGTGATGCCGGCCAGCCGCGCGAGCAGGCGCTCCCACAGCGCGGGGTCGCCGTGCATGAGCGCCTTGGTGCGGGCGTGGTTCTTGCTCGGCCCGCCCTCGACGAGGTAGCTGGCGAGGGTGAACGGCGCGCCGGCGAAGCCGATGAGCGGCGTGCTGCCGAGCTCGCGCACCAGCGCGCCGACGGCCTCGGTGACGTACGGGACGTGGTCGGGCGTGAGCGCCGGCAGCCGGTCGAGGTCGGCCGCGGTGCGGAACGGCTCGGCGACGACGGGGCCGACGCCCGCCACGATGTCGAGGTCGACGCCGACGGCCTTGAGCGGCACGACGATGTCGGAGAAGAAGATCGCGGCGTCGACGCCGAAGCGGCGCACGGGCTGCAGCGTGATCTCGGTGACGAGGTCGGGGGTCGCGCAGGCCTCGAGCATCGCGGTGCCCTCGCGCAGCGCGCGGTACTCCGGCAGCGCCCGGCCCGCCTGCCGCATGAACCAGACCGGCGTGTGCGGCACCGGCTCGCGCCGGCAGGCGCGCAGGAAGGCGCTGTCGCGCAGGCCCGCGCGGGGGTCGGCCCGGGAGCCGTCGTCGGCGGGCGCCGCGGCGGGGCCGGCGGTCGGGCTCGGGGTCGCGGTCATCGCGGCCAGCCTAGGCGCGCGGGGCACCGCTCGCGCGCCCCGCCGCCCCGTGCGCCCCCGGCCCGACGGCGTGTCGCCGCGGGCTTGTCGCAGGGCCGTGCCACGGTGTTCGCACTGCCGTTCGAAGGAGGCCTTCCCCGTGGCCGAGACCCTGCGCTACTGCGCCCCCTGCGGTGCCGACACCTGGTTCGAGGTCGTCGTGCTCGACGACTCCCCCGCCGACGGCGGCGAGCTCGCCTGCGCCGACTGCGGCGCCGGCGTGTGGGGCGACGTCCTGCTCGTGCTCGTCGACGAGCCGGTCGCCGCCCGGGCCGCCTGAGCCCTCAGGAGCCGGCCAGCACGACCACGCCCGCCAGGGCCGCGCCGACCCCGGCGAGCTGCACGCCGCGCAGGCGCTCGGCGTGCACCCGGCGCGCGAGCAGCACCGTGACGACCGGGTACAGCGACGCCAGCACGGCCGTGACGCTGAGCAGCGCGCCGGCCCGCTCGGTGGCGACGGCGTACGCCGCGTTGGCGCCGACGTCGAACAGCCCGACGACGACCACCACCGGCAGCGCGCTGCGCGGCACGCCGAGGTCGGCGCCGCGGCGGCGCACCACGGCGAGCAGCAGGGCGGTGAGCAGCAGCACCGACGTGAGGCGCATCGTCAGCAGCGTCATGACGGTGCTGCTGCGCGCCCCGACCTCGAGCAGCACGAAGACGCCGCCGAAGCCCAGGCCCGCGAGCCCCGCCAGCACCAGCGGCAGCGAGCCTGCGCCGCCGCGCAGCTCCGGACCGCTGGCGAGCACGACGCCGAGCACCGCGACCACGATGCCGCCGAGCTGCCAGGCCGACGGCGACTCGCCGTCGAGCAGGCCGGCAGCGACCGGCACGACGACGCCGAGGGCCGCGATCGGCGCGACGACGCCCATCGTGCCGACGGCGAGCGCCCGGTAGAACAGCGACAGCGCCGACACGCCCAGGACGCCCGCGCCGACCGCCGGCAGCACGTACGCCCGGTCGGCGTCGAGCTCGCCGGCGAGGGCGGCGACGGGCACCAGCGCCAGCAGCGCGGTGAGCTGCGTCAGGCCGAGCACGCTGGCCACCGGGGCGCGCCGGCTGGCCGTGCCGCCCAGGAAGTCCGAGGTGCCCCACAGCAGGCTGGCGAGCAGGGCGAGGAGGGCCGACACGCGGCGAGCGTAGGTGCCGGGCCGCGACCCGCCCCGGACCTACCCTCCGCCTGTGACCCCCGTCGCGGACCCGCCGGACGCGCCCGAGGCGTTCGCCGCGGGCCTGGCCCCCCTGCACGCGGTGCTCGCCGCGCCGGTCCGCCCCGAGCTGTCGCTGTCGCTCGTGCCCGCGCCGAAGCGGATGGCGCCGTGGTCCGTGGCGGTCGCCGCCGAGGTGTCGCGCGACGGCGAGGACGTCGCGAGCGGGCGCTTCGTCGTGCTGCACGACCCCGAGGGCCACGACGGCTGGCAGGGCGACACCCGCGTCGTCGCCCTGGTCGAGGCGCAGGTCGAGCCGGAGATGGGCGCCGACCCGGCGCTCGCCGACGTCGGCTGGTCGTGGCTGCTCGAGGCGCTGGACGCGCGCGTCGCCACCCACACCGCCGCGGGCGGCACCGTCACCCGGACGACGAGCAAGCGCTTCGGCCAGCTCGAGGACGCCGTCGACGCCTCGGAGGTCGAGGTGCGGGCCTCGTGGACGGCGCTGCCGGGCGACGACGGGCTCGACCTCGGCCGCCACCTGCTGGCGTGGTGCGACCTGCTCTGCTCGACCGCCGGCCTGCCGCCGCCGGGCGTCGCGGCCATCGGGCCGCGCTAGCGCCTCCGCTAGTCCGTCGCCGTCTCGAGCAGGCGCCGCGGGTCGAGGCCGCCGGGCACCGCGAGGTCGCCGGCGACCGTGCCGGGCGGAGCGATCGCCGGGCGCGGCAGGCGCAGCACCAGCGTCGTGCCGGCGCCGCGGCCGCTGTGCACGTCGAGCGCCCCGCCGGAGAGCCGGGCCCGCTCGCGGAGCAGGCCCAGGCCGACGTGCCGGCCGCGGTCGGGCCGCACGGCCTCCGGGTCGAAGCCCGGCCCGTGGTCGGTGACCGACGCGCGCACCTCGGTGTCGGTGATCTCCAGCGCCACCTCGGCCTCGTCGACGTCGGCGTGCTTGACGACGTTGAGCAGCGCCTCCTGGAAGAAGCGGTAGAGCGTGACGGCGCTGGCGAGCGGCAACGGCTGCGGCTCGGCCGGCCACACCACGTGGACGTCGAGGCCGTACCGCGCGTGCACGTCGAGCCGCAGGTTGCCGACCGCGGTGGCGAGGTCGCCGTCGCGCAGGGCCGGCGGCCGCGTGCGGGCCATGACGGCGCGCACCTGCTCCTCGGCGTCCTCGACGTAGTCCGACAGCCGGGCGATCTCCAGCGGGCTGCTGGCGCCGCCGGCGAGCATGCCGCGCGCGATCATCAGCGACTGGGCGACGGTGTCGTGCAGCTCGGCGGCGAGCTGGCCGCGCGCTCCCTCCTCGGCCTCGACGAGGCCCGAGAGCAGGTCGAAGACGCCGGCGCCGGCGGTCTCGGCCTCGCGGCGGTGCTGCTCCCCCACCTGGTCGCCGACCCGCACGCGGACGTGCAGGGCGTCGAGCACCTGGGCGAGCTCGGCCAGCTCGGTGCTGGCGCGCGCCACGAGCGGGCGGGCGCTCGGCGCCTCGACGGGGGCCGACGGGTCGTGCAGGCGGCGCACGGCCGCGCGGCGCAGGTCGCGCAGGCCGGCGGCGAAGCGGTCGGCGGCCACGACGACGACGAGCAGCACGGCCGTCCCGAGCAGCAGCCCGAGCAGCAGCGCCTCGACGGCCACGCGGTCGAGCGAGCCGGTGACGCCGAGCACCACCGCGACCGGCGCCAGCGCCAGCACGACGGCGGCGAGGGTCAGCACGGCGGCCCAGGCGGCGAGCGGCATGCTGCGCCGGGTCACCGCAGCACCCCGGTCGTCGTCCAGTCCGTGGACGGGCGGCTCGGCGCGGGCAGGCCCGCGGGGGTGGTGGCGGTGCCGCCGTGCACGAGCTCCGGCTCGGCGGCCAGCGCGATGGCGCCGAGCAGCGAGGCGACCGCCCGCTCGACGGTGTGGAGCTCCTCGACGATGTCGTCGACCCCGCCGTCGTCGGCCAGGCGAGCCAGCCGCGAGGCGCTGTCGCGCAGCACGGTGAGCGACGGCGTGGTCGCCGCGCCGAGGTCGCCGAGGGCGCGGGCGGCGCCGCCGGCGGCGGCCACCTGCCCGGCGGCGGCCTCGTAGCGGGCGGACAGGTCGGCGGTGGCCAGCCACGCCTCGGCCTGGCCGACGAGCACGGCCGCCAGCCGCGCCTCGCGGCGGCCGAAGGAGGCGGCGCCGGGGCGACGGCGGGCGATGAGCACGGCCAGCGGGTCGGCCGGGTCGCCGAGCACGGCGGCGCAGTACGGCCGCCCCGCCTCGGTGCCGACCGAGACGCCGCGGGCGCCGAGGGCGCGCAGCACCCACGGCTCGTCGAGCGCGGCCTGCTCGGCGCGGGTGCGCCGCGGCGGCTGCGCCTCGTCGCCGGTCCAGCGCACCGGGCCCTCGGGCGTGAGGATGACCAGCTCGACGTCGGCCCCGCCGAACAGCCGGGCGGCGGCCGTGACGACGACGGAGGCGGACAGGTCGGTCGAGCGGCCCGTGACCTGCTCCTGGCCCCGCGCCAGCTCGGCGAACAGCCGGGCCTCGGCGCTCCGGCGGGCCTCCTGGTCGTACGACGTCCACAGCAGCGCGATCGGCACGACGAGGGCGAGCAGGCCGGCCGGCGCGTCGACCGCGAGGTGCGCGGCGAGCAGGCCGATCGAGGAGTTGCCCGCGGTGTGCAGGAGCGACAGCAGCGCGCTGGAGGCGACGAGCGACCACAGCGAGCGCTGCGAGGTCACCGAGACGACGACCGCGACGAGCAGGTAGTTGAGGGTCCAGAAGCCGGCCATGCCCACCACGGCGGCGACGACGCCGCCGCCGAGGGCGACGACGAGGGCCTGCGCGAGGGCGGCCGACGCGGCGAACTGCGCGACGTTGAAGGCCAGCTTGAGACGCGGCTGGCGGCGGACCACC
>CANKBT010000035.1 GCA_947479995.1 Frankiaceae bacterium
AGGACGTCTTCCTCGAGCTGACCGGCCGGGGCCTGCGGTGACCCAGGCGACGGCCTGGGAGCCCGGCTCGCTGTCGCCCCGGCCCGGCACCGCGCCGCGGCTGGCGATGCTGCGCGCGCAGGCCCGCACCGAGCTGACGCTGCTGCTGCGCAACGGCGAGCAGGTGCTGCTCAGCCTGGTGCTGCCGACCGGCCTGCTCGTCGTGCTGTCGACGCTCACCTTCGTCGAGGCGCCGGACGGCGTCGACCGGGTCGACTTCTTCACGCCGGGCGTCATCGCGCTGGCGGTCATGTCGACGGCCTTCACCGGCCAGGCCATCGCCACCGGCTTCGAGCGGCAGTACGGCGTGCTCAAGCGGCTCGGCGCGACGCCCCTGCCGCGGTCGACCCTGCTGCTGGCCAAGACCGCGTCGGTGCTCGTCGTCGAGGGGCTGCAGCTGCTGCTGCTGGGCGCCGTCGCGTACGCCCTCGGCTGGGAGCCGCAGGGCACCGTGCCGGGCGTGCTGCTCGTGCTCGTCGTCGGCACCGCCGCCTTCAGCGGCCTCGGGCTGCTGCTCGGCGGCACCCTGCGCGGGCTGACCTGCCTGGCCGTGGCCAACCTGCTGTGGCTGCTGCTGTTCGTCCTCGGCGGCGTGATGTTCGAGCTCGACGCGCTCGGGCCGGCCGAAGCGGTGCTGCAGCGGGGGCCGAGCGCGGCGCTGTCCGACGCGCTGCGCGGCTCGCTCGTCGACGGCGTCGTGCCGTGGCAGGACCTCGGCGTCCTCGCCGCCTGGACGGTGCTCGGCGCCGGCCTGGCGTCGCGGCTGTTCAAGTGGGAGTGACGTGACGCGCACGCGCCTGGCCGCCCTGGTGGCGGCCCTGCTGGCCCTGCTCGGGCTGCGCCGCCTGCTGCGCCCGTCGCCGCTGGCCGACCCCGACGGCGAGCACGTCGTCACGACCGACGACGGCGTGCAGCTGCACGTCGAGGTCGACGACGGCCCCGGGCCGACGGTCGTGCTCGTGCACGGCTTCACCGCGCGGCTCGAGGAGTGGGTGCTGCAGCGCGAGACGCTCGCCGGCCGCTGCCGCGTCGTGCTGTACGACCAGCGCGGCCACGGCCGCAGCGGCTGGGGCGACCCCTCGCACGCGACCCTCGACCAGCTGGCCCGCGACCTGCAGGCCGTCCTCGACGCCCACGCGGCTCACGGGCCGGTCGTGCTGGTCGGCCACTCGATGGGCGGCATGACGCTCATGGCCTGGGCGCGGCTGTTCCCCCGGGAGCTCGGCACCCGCGTCACCGGCGTCTTCCTGCTCGCCACCTCCAGCGGCGCGGTCACCGAGGGCGGCGCCGTCGGCCGGATCGTCACGGTCGGCACCCGGCTGGGCCTGCTCACCTCCTGGCTGCGGCTGCTGCAGGTGGCTGCCCCGGGCGTGCAGCGCCTGCGCCGGCCCGGCACCGCCGCCGGCTACGCCTTCACCCGGCGCTACCTGTTCGGCCGCGACGACGCCGACCCCGAGCTGGTCAAGGTGGTGCAGGACCTGCTGGAGATGGCGCCGTTCTCGGTCAGCGCCGCCTTCTACCCGCTGTTCGTCGGCCTCGACGAGCTCGACGCGCTGCAGCACCTGCGCGCCGTGCCCGTGTCGATCCTCGTCGGCGACAGCGACCGGCTCACCCCCGCGGCGCACTCGCGGACCATGGCCGAGGTGCTGCCCGACGCCGAGCTCACGGTCGTGCCGGGCGCCGGCCACAGCGTCAACATCACCCGCCGCGAGGTCGTCGACGAGGCGCTGCTGCGCCTGGTAGCCCGGGCGACGGCGCCCGAGGTGCGCACGGCGTGACGGTCGCCGGGCTGACGCTGTGGCCCGTGAAGTCGATGGCGGGCGGCGTCGACGTCGACGAGGCCCGCGCCGAGGCGTCCGGCCTGGTGGGCGACCGGCGGCGGGCCGTGCTGCTCGACGGGCGGCCGCTCTCGGCCCGCAAGGCGCCCGGCCTGCTGCGCTGGACCGCCGGCGCCGACGGCACGGTGACCGCCCCGGACGGCGCGGCGTACGCCTGGGGCGACCCGGCGCTCGACGCGGCCCTCAGCGCCGACCTGGGGCACCCGGTCACCGCGGCCGACGTGCCGGGCGGCGCGGCCGACCTGGCCGCCTCCGTGCTCGTCACCACGGCCGCGAGCACCGCCGAGCTGGCGCACCGCTACGGCGCCCCGCTCGAGCACCGCCGCTGGCGGACCAACGTGCACCTGGCGCTCGACGCCGGCGCCTTCGCCGAGGAGGGCTGGGAGGGGCGCGCCCTGCACGTCGGCGGTGACGACGGCGTCGTCCTGCGGCTGCTGCACCCCTGCCGCCGCTGCACCATCACCACCTGGGCGCCGGGCGGCCGTGCGCGCACGCCCGACCTGCTGCGCTGGATCGTCACCGAGCACAGCGGCGTGCTGGGCATCAACGCCCGCGTCGAGCGGCCGGGCGTCCTGCGCACCGGCGACGCGGTCGCCCTGGTCTGAGCCGTCCGCCGGGCGGCCCGCGGTGGAGGCGACGTCGTCCACCCGGCGCCTGCTGCCGCGTCGCGCGGCGGCGCGCCCCGCGGTGCAGGCCGGGTGGACGACGGGGCCCCCGCCGACGGCGCGTGGCGGGGCTAGGCCGCCCGGGTGCCGTCGAGCACGTCGGCCTCGCCGGCGGCGACCCGGCGCTCGACGACGAACGACAGCAGCGGGATGGTGCCGCCGAGGGCGACGAGCACGATGCGCTTGGCCGGCCAGCGGCGCTCGCGGCCCAGCAGCACGACGGAGGCGACGAGGAGGATGTAGAGCAGCCCGTGCACCGGGCTGATCGTCTCGGAGAGCTCCGGCCGGTCGCCGAGGTAGCGCAGCGGCATGGCCACGAAGACCAGCAGGCAGAGCACGACGCCCACGACGGTGGCCATGACGCGGTAGCGCGTGAGGGCGTTCAGCGGAGCTCCTCGAGACGGCGGTCGGGACGGCCGGCGCGGTCCTCGCGGGCGGCCTGCTTGAGCGCGTGCTGGCGGTGCAGCCGGGCGAACTGCGCGTTCCAGGCGGCGACCTCGGGGTCGTCGTCCCACTGGTCGGCGAGGGCCAGGCCCGTGCCGCCGGAGGGCTGCACGACCTCGACCGAGCCGAACAGCACGCCGGCGTCGGGGTCGGGCACGAGCTCGTCGCGGCAGATCTTCACCCAGCCGGCGACGGCCATGACGGCGAAGACCCACCACTCGACGCCGTAGGAGTAGTTGCGCAGCGAGCCGGTCTCGCTGCCGACCGACCACTGCCAGTTGCCCAGCAGCACCATGACGACGGCCCCGGCCGCCACGAGGACGTGGCAGACCACCCAGCCGGGTCGCAGGAGCGTGCGCACCCCCTCAGCGTACGGCCGCTGGGCAGGCTGGGCCTGCCGTGCGGACGTACCCTGAGCGCGTGACCGAAGCCCTCCCGAACGCGCCGCAGGACCGGGACGTCCGGTCCGGCTGGCGCCCCGGCCGCGTCGCGCTGCGGCGCCTGGCGGTCGCCAGCGTGGTGGCCAACTCCGCGATCGTCGTCACCGGGGGCGCGGTCCGCCTCACCGCCTCCGGGCTCGGCTGCCCGACCTGGCCGCGGTGCACGGACGGCAGCTACGTGCCGACCGACGAGTACGGCGTGCACGGGCTCATCGAGTTCGGCAACCGCCTGCTGACCTACGTGCTGCTGGCCGTCGTCGTCGCGGTGCTCGTCGCCGTCGTGCGCGCCGGCCGCCGCGACCTGCGTCGCCTCGCGGTCGTCGGCGTGCTCGGCATCCCCGCGCAGGCGGTGCTCGGCGGCATCACGGTGCTCACCGGGCTCAACCCGTGGACCGTCATGGCGCACTTCCTGCTGTCGATGGTGCTCATCGGCTACGCCGTCGTGCTGCTGCAGCGGGTCGACCCCGCGCCCGCTCCCCCGGTCGCGCCGCTGCTGCGCCGGGGCGCGCAGGGCGTGCTGGCGGTCGTCGCCGCGGTGCTGGTCGTCGGCACGGTGGTCACCGGCTCCGGCCCCCACAGCGGCGACCCCGAGGCCGGGCGCACCGGCCTCGACCCCGGCGCGGTCAGCCAACTGCACGCCGACCTGGTCTTCCTGCTCGTCGGGCTCACCGTCGGCCTGCTGCTCGCGGCCCGGGCGACCGGCGCGGCGCGGCTGGCCCGCGCGTCGGCCGTGCTGCTGGGCGTGACGCTCGCGCAGGGCCTGCTGGGCTTCGTGCAGTACTGGACGGACCTGCCGGTCGTGCTGGTCGGCCTGCACATGGCCGGCGCCTGCCTGACGCTCGTGGCCGCCGTGCGGGTGGTGCTGGCGGCCGGCCCGCTCAGCGCGGGCGTGCCGCCGCAGCGCGGCTCCGCACGGCGCGGGCCAGCACGTCAGGCGAGCCCGGCGCCAGCTCCAGGCTCAGCGATGGCTCGGTGAGCTCGAGCTCCATGAGCCGCGGGCCGTCCGGCCCGGGCACCAGGTCGACCCGGGCGTAGAGCGGCACCTCGTCGCCGGGCACGGCCGCCACGGCGGCGTGCGCGACGGCCACCTCCTCGGCGGTGGGCTCGCGCGGCGACATCGCGTCGAGCCACCACTGCTCCTCGGCGACGCCGTCGAGCAGCAGCGGCCGCTTGCGGGCGCCGTGCGACACCGCGCCGTCGACGAGCACGACCGAGGTCTCCCCCGCGTCGTCGATCTCCGCGACGTAGGGCTGCACCATCGCGGTGCGGCCCTCGGCGTGCAGCCGGGCGACCAGGGCGGCGCCGTCGCGGGCGTCGGCGAAGCGCTGGGTGTCGCGCGCGCCGGCGCTCACCGTCGGCTTGACGACCACCTCGCCGGCCGGCGGGTCGTACGCCTGCCCGGGCGCGACGAACGTCGTCGGCACGACCGGCACACCGGCCGCCCGCAGGTCGCGCAGGTAGGTCTTGTCGGTGTTCCAGCGCAGCACCGGCAGCGGGTTGGCCAGCCGGGGCACCGACGCCGCCCAGGCGAGGTAGTCGGCCAGCCGCCAGGTGTAGTCCCACGTCGAGCGCACGACGACCAGGTCGTACGACGCCCAGGCGACCGCCGGGTCGTCCCAGCGCGCGAGCTCGGCCGGCACGTCGAGCGCCGCGAGCGCCTGCAGCAGCAGGGCGTCCTCGTCGATGCCGAGCTCCAGGGCCTCCGCGCTGGTGGCCAGCGCGACGCGCGCGGTCACACCAGCTGGTCGACCGCGACGGCCAGGAACAGCAGCGCGAGGTAGGTGATCGACCAGTGGAACAGGCGCATCGGCGCGAGCTCGGCGCCGGAGCGCTCCCGCGCCAGCAGCAGGTGCGCCTCGCGCAGGAAGACGGCGCCGGCGACGACGGCCGTCACGCCGTAGACCGCGCCCGAGGCGCCGAGCGGCCAGACGAGCAGCAGCGAGGCGGCGACCATCGCCCACGAGTAGGTCGCGATGCGGACGGCGACGACGCGCGGCGAGGCGACCACCGGCAGCATCGGCACCGACGCGGCGGCGTAGTCGTCCTTGTAGCGCATCGCCAGCGGCCAGTAGTGCGGCGGCGTCCACAGGAAGATGACCGCGAACAGGACCAGCGGCTCCCACGCCAGCGACCCGGTGACGGCGGCCCAGCCGATGAGCACCGGCATGCAGCCGGCGGCCCCGCCCCAGACGATGTTCTGGCTGGTGCGGCGCTTGAGCAGCATCGTGTAGACGACGACGTAGAAGGCGTTGGCGGCGAGCGCGAGCCCGGCGGCCAGCCAGTTCGACGTCAGGCCGAGCACGAGCACCGACAGCACGCCGAGCACGAGGCCGAAGACGAGCGCCCCGCGGCTGCTCACGGCGTCCTGCGCGAGCGGGCGGCGCTCGGTGCGGTGCATGAGCTGGTCGATGTCGCGGTCGTACCAGCAGTTCAGGGCGTTGGCGCTGCCCGCGGCGAGCGAGCCGCCGACGAGGGTGGCGAGCACGAGCCCGAGCGACGGGACGCCCTGCGCGGCGAGCACCATGGTCGGCACCGTGGTGACGAGCAGCAGCTCGATGATGCGCGGCTTGGTGAGGGCGACGTACGCGCGGACGCGGGCACCGGCCCCGCCCGCGCGCGGGCGGGCGTCGACCGCGACGTCGGACGTGGTGCCGGACGTGCTGCCGGCCCGGGCCGTGCCGGGGGCGCCGGCGGGGCCGGAGGACAGCGTCGTCACAGGCACGAGCCTAGCCGTCGGGCCCCCTGCGCTCCTGCCGGGGCGCGCGAGACGCGCGCCTCACGGAGGTCGGTTGAGCACCCTCGCTCCGGGGAGAGGGCGTGTGCAAGGGTCGCTGACGTGATCATCCCGTGATCGCCCGGCGCCCGGCCGCACCCCGACCCCGCGAGAGGAGCGACCGCCCGTGAGCACCAGCACCGGCCCGCTCGACTGGACCGACGTCGACCGCAAGGCCGTCGACGTGGCGCGCGCGCTCGCCATGGACGCCGTGGAGGCCGCCGGCTCGGGCCACCCCGGCACGGCGATGAGCCTCGCGCCGCTGGCGACGCTGCTGTTCCAGCGGCACCTGCGCCACGACCCGACCGACCCGACGTGGGAGGGCCGCGACCGCTTCGTGCTGTCGTGCGGTCACTCCTCGATCACGCTCTACACCCAGCTCTACCTGTCGGGCTACGGGCTGACGCTCGAGGACCTCGCGCACCTGCGCCAGTGGGGCTCGCTCACCCCGGGCCACCCGGAGCACGGCCACACCGCGGGCGTCGAGACGACCACCGGCCCGCTCGGCCAGGGCGTCGCCAACGCCGTCGGCATGGCCATGGCGGCGCGCCGCGAGCGCGGCCTGCTCGACCCCGACGCGCCGGCCGGGCAGAGCCCGTTCGACCACCACGTCTACGCGATCGCGTCCGACGGCGACATCCAGGAGGGCATCTCGGGCGAGGCGTCCTCGATCGCCGGCACGCAGCGCCTCGGCGGGCTGACGCTGGTCTGGGACGACAACCGCATCTCCATCGAGGACGACACCTCGATCGCCTTCACCGAGGACGTCTGCGCGCGCTACGAGGCGTACGGCTGGCACGTGCAGCGCGTCGACTGGGTGACCGCCGACGACGGCGACGGGGGCGGCTACGCCGAGGACGTCGAGGCGCTCGACGCCGCGCTGCGCGCCGCGCGCGAGGAGACCGACCGCCCGTCGTTCATCGCCCTGCGCACGATCATCGGGTGGCCCGCGCCGACCAAGCAGGGCACCGGCAAGGCGCACGGCGCCGCCCTCGGCGCCGAGGAGGTCTCGGCGACCAAGGCGCTGCTCGGCCTGCCCGACGCGCCGTTCGCGGTGCCGGACGACGTGCTCGCCCGCACCCGCGGCGCCGTCGAGCGCGGCCGCCAGGCGCACGCCGCGTGGCTGCAGGGCTACGACGCCTGGGCCGCCGCCGCCGGCGAGCGCAAGGCGCTGCACGACCGCCTGCTCACCCGGTCGCTGCCTGCGGGCTGGGCCGAGGCCCTGCCGGTCTTCGAGGCCGACCAGAAGGGCGTCGCGACCCGCAAGGCGAGCGGCCAGGTGCTCAACGCCCTCGCCCCCGCGCTGCCCGAGCTGTGGGGCGGCTCGGCCGACCTCGCCGAGAGCAACAACACGACGATCGAGGGCGCGCCGAGCTTCCTGCCGGAGGACCGCTCGTCCAAGGCCTGGACCGGCGACCCGTACGGCCGGGTGCTGCACTTCGGCGTCCGCGAGCACGCGATGGGCGCGATCATGAACGGCATCGCGCTGCACGGCGGCACCCGCGTCTTCGGCGGCACCTTCCTGGTCTTCAGCGACTACATGCGCGGCGCCGTCCGGCTCGCGGCGATCATGGGCCTGCCCGTGACGTACGTCTGGACGCACGACTCGATCGGCCTCGGCGAGGACGGCCCGACGCACCAGCCCGTCGAGCACCTCGCCGCGCTGCGCGCGGTGCCGGGCCTCGACGTGGTGCGCCCCGGCGACGCCAACGAGGTGGCCGTCGCCTGGCGGACCATCCTCGAGCGGGCCAAGGGCCCGGCCGGCCTCGCGCTGTCGCGGCAGAACCTGCCGACGCTCGACCGCACGGTCTTCGCCAGCGCCGAGGGCACCGCCCGGGGCGCGTACGTGCTGCGCGACTGCGCCCACGGCCTGCCCGAGGTCATCCTGCTGGCCAGCGGCTCGGAGCTGCAGATCGCCGTCGCGGCGCAGGAGCTGCTCGAGGCCAGCGGCACCCCGACCCGCGTGGTGTCGGTGCCCTGCGTCGAGTGGTTCCGCGAGCAGGACGAGGCGTACAAGCGCACCGTGCTGCCGGCGGACGTCCGCGCGCGCGTCTCGGTCGAGGCCGCGGTGGCGCAGGGCTGGCACGAGTGGGTCGGCGAGGCCGGCGAGTGCGTGTCCCTAGAGCACTTCGGGGCAAGTGCTCCGTACGGCGTGCTGTTCGACCAGTTCGGCTTCACCGCCGAGCGGGTCGTGGCCGCCGCTCAGGCCTCGCTGTCGCGGCTCGGCAAGACCCAGGGCTCGACCACCGGCAACTAGACCCTCCTGAAGGAGCACGCTGTGACCGACGCCCTCGCCGACCTGACCGCCGCGGGGGTGGCGGTCTGGCTGGACGACCTGTCCCGTGAGCGCCTGCGCTCCGGCGGCCTCGCCGACCTCGTCAAGACCCGCTCCGTGGTCGGCGTGACCACCAACCCGTCGATCTTCCAGAAGGCGCTGTCCGACGGCGCCGCGTACGACGCCCAGGTCCGCGACCTCGCGCTGCGCGGCACCGACGTCGGCGAGGCGGTGCGCGCCCTCACGACGTACGACGTGCGCTGGGCGTGCGACGTGCTGCGCGAGGTCTACGACGCCACCGACGGCGTCGACGGCCGCGTGTCGATCGAGGTCGACCCGCGGATCGCGCACGACACCGACCGCACGGTCGCCGAGGCGCGGGCGCTGTGGTGGCTGGTCGACCGGCCCAACCTCTACATCAAGATCCCGGCGACGCAGGCCGGGCTGCCGGCCATCACGCAGGCGCTCGCCGAGGGCATCAGCGTCAACGTCACGCTGATCTTCTCGCTCGAGCGCTACGACCTCGTCATGGCCGCCTTCCTCGACGGGCTGGAGCAGGCGCGGGAGAACGGCCACGACCTGTCGCGCCTCGGGTCGGTGGCGTCGTTCTTCGTCAGCCGCGTCGACACCGAGGTCGACGGCCGGCTCGGCGAGGGCCACGCGCTGCGCGGCCAGGCCGCCATCGCCAACGCACGGCTGGCCTACCAGCACTACGAGGGCGTCTTCGGCTCGGACCGCTGGAAGGCCCTCGAGGCCGCCGGCGCCAAGCCGCAGCGCCCGCTCTGGGCCTCGACCGGCGTCAAGGACAAGACCATGGACGACACCCGCTACGTCGTCGAGCTGGTCGCGCCCGGCACCGTCAACACCATGCCCGAGGGCACGCTGCAGGCCGTCCAGGACCACGGGCAGGTCCGCGGCGACACCGTCACCGGCGCGTACGACGACGCGCAGTCCGTCCTCGACGGGCTGGCCGAGGCCGGCGTCGACTACGACGACGTCGTCGACCAGCTCGAGCGCGAGGGCGTCGACAAGTTCGAGCAGGCCTGGGGCGACCTCATCGAGTCGGTGACCGGCCAGCTGGAGGCGGCCGGCGCCGACGTCGACGCCGACGGCGGCACCAGCCCCAAGGGCGACGGGCCGGCCGCCGCGGACCGCTCGTGACGTCCGCCCCCGGGCCCGAGGACGTCGCGCAGGCCCTGCGCGACGGCGTGGCCCCCTCCACCCTCGTCGGCGACGACCCGGCCGAGGGCTCCCCCGCCGCCGGCACGGGCGACGCCGGCGGCACGCCCGTCGAGGGCGGCGGCGTCACCGTCACCACCACCGGCGCGTCGCTCGTCGAGCCCCGCGACCGCGCCCTCGACGAGGCGGCGTCCGACGACCTCGCCGCCCGGCTGGTCGCCAAGGACGCCACGCTGTGGGGGCCCGACGCCAGCTCCGAGGCGTCGGTGCGCCTCGGCTGGCTCGACGTGGTCGAGAAGGGCCGCGACCTGCTCACCGACCTCATGCCGCTCGTGCAGTCCCTGCACGACGAGGGCGTCGACCGCGTCGTGCTCGCCGGCATGGGCGGCTCCTCGCTGGCGCCCGAGGTCATCTGCGCCACCGCCGGCCGGCCGCTCGTCACCCTCGACACCACCGACCCCGGGCAGGTCGCCGCGGCGCTCGTCGACCTCGACCGCACGGTCGTCGTCGTGAGCAGCAAGTCCGGCGGCACCCTGGAGACCGACAGCCACCGCCGCGCCGCCCGCGCCGCCTTCGAGGCCGCCGGCCTCGACCCGGCCGAGCGCCTCGTCGTCGTGACCGACCCCGGCTCGCCGCTCGCCGAGGCCGCCGAGCAGGAGGGTGTGCGCGCCGTCTTCCTCGCCGACCCCGACGTCGGCGGCCGCTACTCCGCCCTCACCGCCTTCGGCCTGGTGCCGAGCGCCCTCGCGGGCGTCGACGTCGTCGGGCTCCTCGACGAGGCGCAGGCCGTGCTGCCGACGCTGGCGTCGGCCGGCCCGGCGCTCGCCCTCGGCGCGGCGATCGGCGGCGGCGCCGTCGCCGGCCGCGACAAGCTCGTGCTCGCCGACGCCGGCTCCGGGCTCGCGGGCTTCGGCGACTGGGTCGAGCAGCTCGTGGCCGAGTCGACCGGCAAGGAGGGCAAGGGCGTGCTGCCCGTCGTCGTCGAGGGCGTCGACGCCCCCGGCACCGAGCCCGCCGCCGACAGCCACCTCGTCGTGCTCGGCGGCAGCGCCGACCCGCTCGGCACCAGCGTCTCCGGCCCGCTCGGCGGCCAGTTCCTCGCCTGGGAGTACGCCACCGCGGTGGCCGGCCGGGTGCTGCGCATCAACCCGTTCGACCAGCCCAACGTGCAGGAGAGCAAGGACAACACCGGGGCGGTCCTCGGCGGCGACGCCCCCGAGACGACGAAGGCGCTGTTCACCGAGGGCGGCGTCGAGGTGCACGCCACGGGCGACCTGCTGGCCGAGGTCACCGACCTCGCCGGCGCGCTCACCGCGCTGCTGAAGGCCGTCCCCGACCGCGGCTACCTCGCCGTCATGGCCTACCTCGACCGGCACGCCGACGCCCGGGCGCACGAGCTGCGACGGCTGCTGGCCGCCCGGCTGGCGCACCCGGTGACGTTCGGCTGGGCGCCGCGCTTCCTGCACTCGACCGGCCAGTTCCACAAGGGCGGCCCGCAGGTGGGCGCGTTCCTGCAGGTCACCGGGGCCGTCGCCCAGGACCTGCCGATCCCCGGCCGCCCGTACGGCTTCGCCGAGCTGCAGGCGGCGCAGGCCGCCGGCGACCTCCGCGCGCTGTCCACGCGCGACCGGCCGGTGCTGCGCCTGCACCTGCTCGACCGGGCCGAGGGCCTGGCGACGCTGCTCGAGGCGGCCGGCCGGTGACCGCCCGCACCGCGGCCGCCGCCCTGACGGTCAGCAGCAACCCGCTCCGCGACCCGCGCGACCGGCGGCTCCCCCGCGTGCCGCCGCCGTGCGCGCTCGTCGTCTTCGGCGTCACCGGCGACCTGTCGCGCAAGAAGCTCATCCCGGCGGTCTACGACCTCGCCAACCGCGGGCTGCTGCCGCCCGGCTTCGTGCTGCTCGGCTTCGCGCGCCGCGACTGGGGCGACGGCGACTTCGAGGAGGTCGCCAAGGAGGCCGCGAAGAAGGGCGCCCGCACGCCCTTCCGCGAGGAGACCTGGAGCCGGCTCGCCGAGGCGATCCGCTTCCTGCCCGGCTCGTTCGACGACGACCAGGCCTTCGACACCCTGGCGCGCACCCTGCAGGAGCTCGACGCCAGCCACGGCACCCAGGGCAACGCCGCGTTCTACCTGTCGATCCCGCCGTCGGCGTTCCCGACGGTGCTCGCGCAGATGCAGCGCACCGGCATGGCCGACAACGAGCAGAGCGGCGCCTGGCGGCGCGTCGTCGTCGAGAAGCCCTTCGGCGAGGACCTCGCGTCCGCGCAGGAGCTCAACGCCCTCGTCGACAGCGTCTTCACCGCGCGCGACGTCTTCCGCATCGACCACTACCTGGGCAAGGAGACCGTCCAGAACCTGCTGGCGCTGCGCTTCGCCAACGAGCTGTTCGAGCCGATCTGGAACCGCCAGCACATCGACTCGGTGCAGATCACCATGGCCGAGGACGTCGGCATCGGCACGCGCGCCGGCTTCTACGAGCAGACCGGCGCGGCCCGCGACGTCCTGCAGAACCACCTGCTGCAGCTGCTCGCCCTCACCGCCATGGAGGAGCCCGGCTCCTTCGACGCCGAGAGCCTGCGCGCCGAGAAGCGCAAGGTGCTCAGCGCCGTCATGCCGCCCGCCGACCTCGCCACCGGCACGGTCCGCGGGCAGTACGACCAGGGCTGGCTGGCCGGCGAGCGCGTCCGCGGCTACCGCGACGAGGACGACGTCGACCCCGCCAGCCGCACCGAGACCTTCGCCGCCGTGCGGCTCGAGGTCGAGTCGCGGCGCTGGGCCGGCGTGCCGTTCTACCTGCGCACCGGCAAGCGGCTCCCCCGCCGCGTCACCGAGATCGCGGTGCTGTTCCGCACCGCGCCGGTGCTGCCGTTCAGCGCCACCGACACCGAGGAGCTCGGCAGCAACCAGCTCGTCGTGCGCGTGCAGCCCGACGAGGGCATGACGCTGCGCTTCGGCTCCAAGGTGCCCGGCACGCAGATGGAGGTCCGCGACGTCGCGATGGACTTCCTCTACGGCGAGGCCTTCACCGAGTCGAGCCCCGAGGCGTACGAGCGCCTGCTGCTCGACGTGCTGCTCGGCGACGCCTCCCTGTTCCCGCAGAACGAGGAGGTCGAGGAGAGCTGGCGCGTCATCGACCCGATCGAGCAGCACTGGCGCGAGCGCGACGAGGCCGGCGAGGAGCCGCACCTGTACCGCGCCGGCGAGTGGGGGCCGCGAGCGGCCGACGAGATGCTGGCCCGCGAGGGCCGCGCCTGGCGGCGGCCCTGATGACCACCCCCACGGCCGGAGGCCCCGCATGACCACCCTCTGGGACACCACCGGCACGGCGGTCGTCAAGGCGCTGGCCGCCGAGCGCCGCACCGCGGGCGCCGTGTCGTCCGGGCTCGCCCTCACGCTCGTCGTCGTCGTCGACGAGAAGCGGGTCGCCGAGGCCGAGGCCGCCGCCACCCACGCCGCTGCGCAGCACCCCTGCCGGCTGCTGGTCGTCGTCCGCCGCCGCCCCGACGCGCCCGAGCCGCGCCTCGACGCCGAGGTGCTCATCGGCGGGCGGCTCGGCCCCGGCGAGGCCGTGGTCATGCGCATGTACGGCCGGCTGGCCCTGCACGCCGAGTCGGTCGTCCTGCCGCTGCTCGCGCCCGACGCCCCGGTCGTCACCTGGTGGTACGGCGAGCCGCCCGCGCTCATCGCCCACGACCCGCTCGGCGTCTTCGCCGACCGGCGGGTCACCGATAGCGCGCTCGCGCCCGACCCGGCCGCCGCGCTCGCGCAGCGCGCCGGCGACTACGTGCCCGGCGACACCGACCTGGCCTGGACCGGCACGACGCTGTGGCGGGCGCTGTGCGCGTCGGCCTTCGACTCGGTCACCTCCGCGCCGCAGGCGGTGCGCGTGACCGGCCAGGCCAACAGCCCCGTGCTCGTGCTGCTCGCCGGCTGGCTGCAGACCCGCCTCGGCCTCGACGTCGAGGTCGTCGACGGCGAGGGCGACCCCGTCTCCGAGGTGCGCTTCACCACCGAGGGCGGCGAGGTCGTGCTCGAGCGCGGCGAGGGCCGCACCGTGCAGCTGCGCCACGACGGCCAGCCCGACCGCACCCTGCCGCTCGCGTCGCGCGCCCTCGGCGACCTGCTCGCCGAGGAGCTCCAGCGCCTCGACGCCGACGAGCCGTACGCCGAGGCGCTCAGCGCCGCGACCGGCGTCGCGCTTCAGGGCGTCGACCCGCGCACGCACGTCTGGGTCGACCCGGCCGGCCCGGAGTCCGAGCTCGTCGACGGCAAGGGCCAGCAGGCCGAGGGCGGCGCCCGCCACCGGTCTGGCGACGGCGAGGGCGGCGGCCGGCGGAAGCGGTCCGGCGGGTCGGCCGGCAGCGGCGCCGGCGAGGGCGCCGACGGCAGCGGCGCCGCCAAGGGCACCGAGGACGGGGCCGCGGCCTCCGGCGACGCGCCGTGAGCCGGCCGGCGCCCGTCGTCGTCGTCCACCCCGACGCCGACGTGCTCGCCACCGCCGTGGCCGCCCGGCTCGTCACCCGGCTCGCCGACGCGCAGGCGCTGCGCGGCACCGCCTCGGTCGTGCTCACCGGCGGCGGCATCGGCACGGCCGCGATGCGCGCCCTGCGCGACACCCCCGCCCGCGCGGCGGTCGACTGGTCGCGCGTCGACGTCTGGTGGGGCGACGAGCGCTGGGTCGAGCCGGACTCCGACGACCGCAACGACCGCCAGGCCCGCGAGGCCCTGCTCGACGCGCTCCCCCTCGACCCGGCGCGCGTGCACCCGATGGGCTCGACCGCCACGCACCCGACGCCCGAGGCCTCGGCCGACGCGTACGCCGCCGAGCTCGCGCAGGCCGCCGGCCCCGACCGCGACGTCCCCGAGTTCGACGTGCTGCTGCTCGGCGTCGGCCCCGAGGGCCACACCGCGTCGATCTTCCCCGAGTCGCCGGCCGCCCACGACGAGCGGACCGTGCTGTCGGTGCACGGCTGCCCCAAGCCCCCGCCGACCCGGGTGTCCCTCGGCATGGCGGCCCTCACGGCCGCCCGCGAGGTGTGGATGGTCGTCGCCGGCGAGGAGAAGGCCCCCGTCGTCGCCCTCGCCGTCGGCGGCGCCGGGCCGG
>CANKBT010000036.1 GCA_947479995.1 Frankiaceae bacterium
CGCCTTCGACGACCCGACGACCACGGTGCAGGCGCTGGACCGCCTGCACGACTGCCTGCGGCAGCTCGCCCGGCGCGACCTCGGCACCGGCGAGCACCGCGACGCCGACGGGCGCCTGCGCCTGCTGGTACCGGTGCTGGACTGGGACGGGTACGTCCGCCTCGCCTTCGACGAGGTCCGCCTGGCGGGTGCGGCCAGCCCCCAGGTGACGCGGCGGCTGCTCGCCGCGCTGGACGACCTGACCGGCGTGGTGCCGGCGGAGCGCCGGCCCGCGCTCGACCGGCAGCGGGCGCTGCTGCACGCCGCCGTGCCCGACCGCTACGCCGACGAGCGCGACGGCACCGCCGCGCTCGTGGCCGACGGGCAGGGCCTGGGCTCCGGGGCGGACGTCCTGGCGCGCACGGCGGGGCGCGACCTCCGCGTCGGGGCCCGGGCGGCCCGCGCCTGACGGCGGGCGCGGGGAGTGCACCGGCGCACCGCGCCAGGCGCGCGCCCCGCGCCCGGCCCGACGCCGGGGCGCGGGGCGCCGCCGGTGCACCTAGCCTCGACGGCGATGGACGTGCCGCACCTCGACGCCCTCGCCGACCTCGTCGCCGCCGGCG
This sequence comes from Frankiaceae bacterium, assembly GCA_947479995.1. Lineage (GTDB taxonomy): Bacteria > Actinomycetota > Actinomycetes > Mycobacteriales > SCTD01 > CANKBT01. The sequence goes on from CANKBT010000036.1 coordinate 603, forward strand.
GGGTCGCCGTGCTCAGCGGCGCCGGCCTGTCGACCGAGTCCGGCATCCCGGACTACCGCGGGGAGACGGGCTCGCACCGCGTCGTCACGCCGATGACCTACCAGGTCTTCACGCGCGACCCCGTCGCCCGGCGGCGCTACTGGGCGCGCAGCCACCTCGGCTGGCACGTCATCGGGCAGGCCCGGCCGAACGCCGGGCACCGCGCGGTGGCCCGCCTGCAGGAGCGGGGCCTGCTCGACGGCATCGTCACGCAGAACGTCGACGGCCTGCACACCGCGGCGGGCGCCGAGGACGTCGTCGAGCTGCACGGCAACCTCGACCGCGTCGTCTGCCTGCGCTGCGGTGACGTCAGCAGCCGCCTCGACCTCGACGCGCGGCTGCGCGCGGCCAACCCCGCCTGGCGCGCCGAGGTGACCGCCGTCAACCCCGACGGCGACGTCGACCTGCCCGACGAGGCGCTCGAGGCGTTCGTGCCCGTCGACTGCCTGGTCTGCGACGGCGTGCTCAAGCCCGACGTCGTCTTCTTCGGCGAGACGGTGCCGCCGGACCGCGTGTCGCGCAGCTTCGCCCTCGTCGGCGGCGCCCGCGCGCTGCTCGTGCTCGGCTCGTCCCTCACCGTCATGTCGGGCTACCGCTTCGTGCTCCGCGCCGCCAAGGACGGCACGCCGGTGGCGATCGTCAACCAGGGCCCGACGCGGGGCGACCACCTCGCCGGCGTGCGGGTGGACGCGCCGCTCGGCGCGGTGCTCACCGCGCTCGCGGGCTGACCGCGGTCGTCCCCCTCGGGCCTGCGACGATGCGCCGGTGCGCGACACCGCTGACCTGCAGGCCGTCCTCGACGGCGCGACCGTCGACCCCGCCGTCCTGGCCCTGCGGCCGGACTACCGCGCGCTGCTGCTCGCCGTCGACGGGCTCGAGCCCGGGGCGAGCGACGCCGCGGGCGAGGAGCTGCTGCAGCGCGCGGAGGCGTCGGCGCGGGCGGCGCTCGCCGCCGGCCCGGTCGAGGAGCTGCCGCACGTCGCGGCCTGGCGCGAGGCGTACCGCGCCTTCGGCGCCAAGCCGCAGCGCACGCGCAACAGCCTGGAGGCGCTGCTGCGCCGCGCCGAGGGCGGGCTGCCGCGCGTCAACCGCCTGACCGACGCCTACAACGCCGTGTGCGTGCTGCACCAGGTGCCGCTCGGCGGCGAGGACCTCGACCGCTACGCAGGGCCGCCGCGCCTGGTGCGCGCCACCGGCGAGGAGGCCTTCGACACGGCGTCGGGCGGGGCGGACGTCGTCGAGCACCCGGACGCCGGCGAGGTCGTCTGGCGCGACGACGTCGGGGTCACCTGCCGGCGCTGGAACTGGCGGCAGGGCCGCCGCACGCAGCTCACCGACCGGACCACGGCCGCGCTGTTCGTCCTCGACGCGCTGGACCCGCTGGACGACGCGGCGCTCGGCGCGGCGGCCGACGAGCTCGTCGCGCACCTGCAGCGCTCCGGACCGGACGTGCGCGTCGCGCGGCGCGTGCTGCGCGGCTAGACCGCCCGGGCGGCGAGCGCGGCGTAGCGGCGGTCCGGACGCTCGGGGCTCCGGTGCTGCAGCCGCTCCTGCTCGGCGAAGCCGGCCGCGGCCAGCCGGGCGGCGTACGCGTCGACCGGCCACCGCCAGGCCGTGGTGACCGCGTGGTCGAACGGCGCGACCTCGTCGTCGCTGTCGAAGAAGCCGACGACGAGCACGCCGGACGGCGCGAGCAGCCGGCGGAAGCCGGCGAGCACGCCGTCGAGCTCGTCCGGCGGCAGGTGGATCGTCGAGTACCAGCTGAGCACGCCCGCCACCGAGTGCGCCGGCACGTCGACGTCGGTCATCGAGCCCAGCAGGAACGACGGGCCGGGGTGCGCCTGCCGCGCGTGCGCGACGAAGGCGGGCACGAGGTCGACGCCGGTGACGTCGGCGCCGAGGGCGTGCAGGTGCGCCGTCCACTGGCCGGGGCCGCAGCCGAGGTCGAGCACCGGCCCGGGCAGGCCGGTCAGGTGGCGCCCGACGAGCGCCGCCTCCGGCCCGTCCTGCTCCAGCGTGCCGACCAGCGCGGTGTACTCCTCGGCCCGCGCCGCGTAGGCCTCGCGCACCGCCTGCACGCCGACCCCGTCGCTCAGAGGGCGGAGAACAGCGGGCGGTCGGCCGGGCTGTAGACGACGAGGTTGCCGTCGTCCTGGGTCACGACGCGGGCGCCGGGGTTGCCGCCGGTGCGCGTGCTCCACAGGGCCGTCAGCCGGGTCACCTGGCCGGTCGGGCCGCGCTCCTCGCGGTAGAGCACGAGGTTGCCGTCGCCCTGCATGACGGCGACGGTCGCGCCCCGCGTGCGGCTGGCGAAGACGGCCCGGCCGTCGCGGTAGGTCACCAGGTTGCCGTCGCCCTGCAGCACGGTGACGACGCGCCCGCTCGGCGAGGTCAGACGGCCGCCGGTGAACAGGGTCTGCGAGGCGCGCAGCGTGCTGGTGCCGGCGGTGCTGAAGACCGGCGCGGGCGCCGGCGCGCCCGGCCGGGCGTCCGGCACGACCTCGAGGACCGGGCGCTCGCCCTCCACGAGGCGCAGGACGCCGGTGCGCGGGTCGGCCTCGCCCTCGGGCAGCGTCAGGCTGCCCGCCGTGCGGGTGTCGAACAGCGGGCGCCGGTCGGGCGAGTAGACGACGGCGTTGCCGTCGTCCTGGAAGACCAGCGCGGAGCCGGGCACCCCGGTGCCGGAGCTCCAGGCGACCCCCTGCTGCGGGCCGTAGAGCACCAGGTTGCCGTCGCGCTGCATGGCGAGACTGGACAGGCCGGCCAGCAGGGACTCGCCGGGCAGCAGGGTGCCGCCGCGCCGCAGCTCGCGGCGCGCCTCGTACCGCGTCAGCCTGCGCAGCACCTCGTCGCCCCGCTCCAGGGTCAGGCTGCCGTCGTCGGCGAGCGCGAGCCGCTCCGCCGCCCGGCGGTCGGGGTCGACCTCCTGGGGCCCGTCGGCGGTCGTCAGCAGCAGCACGCCGTCGGGGCGGAACTCCAGGCCGCACGGGCTGGCCGGGCAGTCGAACGGGGTCTCGAGGACGTACGTGCGCCCGAAGCGGGTCGCCGGGTTGACGATCGCGACGTCGACCACGCCGTCGGGCAGCGTCACCTGCTGCAGCGCGATCCGGCCGTTCGGCGACACGACCGCGCCGCCGCCCGGGAGCGACTGGCCGGGCCGCAGCACGGCGCCCGCGGCCTGCGCCTGCACCGTCGGCGCGGTCGCCGCGGGCGGCGACGCCGCGCCGGGCGCGGCGGGCAGCAGCAGGCCGGCGAGGACCGCACCCGCGAGCAGGGCGGTGCGGCGGGCGGGTGACGGCATGGCGGGCTCCCGGGGTCGACGTGCTCTTGCCGTGCACACGCAGCGGGCGGCCGGTCGGTTGCACACGGCGCGCTCAGACCGCCCAGCGGGCGCGCACGTCGTCGGGCACCGGCGTCGGCGTGCGGTCGAGGTCGGTGAGCACGTACGTCGTGCGCACCCGGCAGCACAGCCGGTCGCCGACCGCGACCGTCATCGCGACGACGAAGCTCGTGCGCCCCACGCGCTCGACCGTGCCGTCGACGTCGACGACGTCGCCCCAGCGCGCCGGCGCGCTCCACTGCAGCTCGCTGGCGACGACCGAGGTGTCGAGCCCGCGCGCGAGGAGCTCGTCGTACGCGACGCCGGTCTGGCGCAGCACGTGCACGACGGCCTCGTCGGCGTACGCCAGGTAGTGCGCGTTGAACACCACGCCCTGCTGGTCGCACTCGGCGTAGCGGACGGGCGCGGACCAGGCGGGCACGGCAGCAGCCTGCCAGGCCCGCGCGTCAGACGGCGCAGGCGTCGCCCTCGCAGCCGGGCGCGTCGCCCGCGGGCACGAGCGTGAGCGGGGCGCGCTCGCCCCACGCGGTCTCGAGCACCTGCAGCAGCTGCTCGGCCGGCTGGGCGCCGTTGACGCCGTACTTCCCGTCGACGACGAAGAACGGCACGCCCGAGATGCCGTACGCCGCCGCCTGGGCCTCGTCAGCGCGGACGGCCTCGGCGTGCGTGCCGTCGGCGAGCACGGCCCGCACCTCGGCCTCGTCGAGGCCGACCTCGACGGCGAGCGCCGTCAGCGCCTCGTGGTCGCTGACGGCCAGGCCCTCGGTGAACGTCGCGCGGTCGAGCCGCTCCTTGAGGGCGTCCTGCCGGCCGCGCGCGAGCGCGTGGTGGAGCAGGCGGTGCGCGTCGAAGGTGCTGCCGCCCGTCGCCAGGTCGAAGCGGAAGTCGAGCCCCTCCGTCGCGGCGGTCATCGTCATCTGGTCGAGCATCCGCTGCGCCTGCGCGGTGCCGACGCCGTACTTGCGCCCGAGCCGCTCGGCGTACGTGCCCTGCACCTCCGACGACGGCGGGGCGCCCGGGTCGAGCTCGAAGCTGCGCCACACCAGCTCCACCTCGGCGGCGTGCGCGAAGCGCGCGAGGGCCGCCTCGAAGCGGCGCTTGCCGATGTAGCACCACGGGCAGACGACGTCGGACCAGATCTCGACCTTCATGCCGTGCACAACCGGACGGGCCGGCGCGGTCATCCCGCCCGGCGCACCCGGATCGGGCCCTTGGCGGTGGAGCCGTCGACGACCCGCCCGCCCTGCGTGATCTCGACCTCGCCGGCGGCGACGAGCCGCCGGGCGGCGGCCCGCGCGGGCTCCATGAGGTCGCGCCAGTCGTCGCCGCCGACCGCGCGCGCCGCCTCGCTCGGGCAGACCGTGGCGGTGCGGGCGCGGGCGGCGAGCAGGTCGCGCAGCGACTGCTCGAGCGCCCGGTCGGTGCGGCCGGGCTTGTGCGCGCGGCACCGGTCGGAGCAGTAGCGCACCGACTCCCAGTCGCGCTCCCACTTCTTGCGCCACTCGATCGTACGCCCGCAGGTCGCGCACGCCTTGGGTGCCGGGGTGCTCACGTCGCGAGCACCCCGACGACCCAGACGGCGACCATCGCGACGCCGGCCGTCATCTCGGCGAGCAGCCCGAGGCCGATGGCCTTGAGCACCGCTCCCGTCGACGACCACGCCAGCCGGGCGTCGCCGAGCCGGCTGCGCTCGGCCAGCCAGACCGCGCCGACACCGCCGACCGGCAGCCCGAGCGGCGGCAGCACGACGAAGCCGGCGACCGCGCCCGCGGCGCCGGCCAGCAGCGTCGTGCGCGGCAGCCCGCCGACCAGGCGGTGCCCGGGCAGCGCGTACTTGAGCACGATGCCGACGGCGAACAGCACGGCCATCGCGCCGAGCACCACCCAGCGCCCGGTGCCGCCGCCGTCCGCGAGCACCCAGACCAGGCCCGCGCCGAGCACCAGCGCCGTGCCGGGCAGCAGCGGCACGAGCACGCCGAGCAGGCCGACGAGCATGACGAGGGCCAGCCCCGCCTCCGCCAGTCCGCTCACGCGACCAGTGTGCCCGCCGGCCCGGGCGGTCAGCCGTCGACGGCGAGCACGAGCGGCAGCACGTCGCCGGCGCCGGCGGTGCGCAGCACGCGGGCCGCCTCGGTGAGCGTCCAGCCGCTGTCGACGACGTCGTCGACGAGCAGCACCGGTCCGCCGACGAGCCGGTCGCGCAGCGCGTCGCCGACCGCCAGCGTGCCGGCCACGGCGTGCAGCCGCTGCGCGCTGTTGCTGCGCCCGGCGGCGGGCGCGTCACGGGTGCGGTCGAGGGTGCCGAGCAGGGGCAGCCGGCCGACCTCGGCGAGGCGTGCCGCCAGCGAGCCGACGAGGCGCGGTCGGGAGCGCGACGGCACGGCGACCACGCCGACCGGCCGCTGCTCCCAGCCCCAGCCGGCGAGCACCTGCACGACGCCGCGCAGCACGTCGTCCGGCACCTCGGCGTCGTCGCCGGCGAGCAGCGCGCACAGCCGCGTGCCCCACCCGATGTCGGTGAGGCGGCCGAGCGCCCGGCCGCTCGCGGCCTGCTCAGCGGGCGCGATGCGCCCGCTGAGGTCGACGCCGAGGGCCGCCATGCCGGTCGGCCACAGCTTGCGCGGCTCGACCTCGACGCCCGGCCGGCCGAGGTGCGCCTGCGCGGCCTCGAGCGAGGCCGGGGTGACCGCCGTGTCGAGCGGCGTGCCGAGGCAGGTGTCGCAGCGGCCGCACCGCGCCGTGCCCGGGCCGGGGACGTCGGGGTCGTCGAGCTGGAGCCGCAGGAACTCCATGCGGCAGCCCTCGGTCGCGGCGTAGTCGCGCATCGCCTGCTGCTCGGCGCTGCGGTCGGCGGCGACGCGGGCGTAGCGCTCGGCGTCGTACGACCAGGGGCGGCCGGTGGCCGTCCAGCCGCCCTTGACGCGCTGCACGGCGCCGTCGACGTCGAGCACCTTGAGCATCGTCTCGAGCCGGGTGCGGCGCAGGTCGACGCGCGTCTCGAGCGCGGGCGTCGACAGCACGACGCCCTCCAGCGCGGCCAGCACGGTGCGCACCTGCTCCTCGGACGGGAAGCCGAGCGAGGCGAAGTAGCGCCAGATCGCCTCGTCCTCGGCGCCCGGCAGCAGCACGACCTGGGCGCGGTCGACGCCGCGCCCGGCGCGCCCGACCTGCTGGTAGTAGGCGATCGGCGACGCGGGCGCACCGAGGTGCACCACGAAGCCGAGGTCGGGCTTGTCGAAGCCCATGCCGAGCGCGGAGGTCGCGACGAGCGCCTTGACGCGGTTGCCGAGCAGGTCGTCCTCGGCCTGCTGGCGCTCGGCGTCCTCGGTGCGGCCGGAGTAGGCGACGGCGGTGACGCCGCGGCTGCGCAGGAAGGCCGCGACCTCCTCGGTCGCCGCCACCGTCAGCGTGTAGACGATGCCGCTGCCCGGCAGCCGGTCGAGGTGGTCGGCGAGCCAGGCCAGCCGGTGCGCGGGCGAGGGCAGGCGGGCGACGGCGAGGTGCAGCGACGCGCGGTCGAGCGAGCCGCGCAGCACGAGCGCCTCGGACGACAGCTGCTCCGCGACGTCGGCGACGACGCGCGCGTTGGCGGTGGCGGTCGTCGCCAGCACGGGCGTGCCGGCCGGCAGGTCGTCGAGCAGCGTGCGGATGCGGCGGTAGTCGGGCCGGAAGTCGTGCCCCCAGTCCGACACGCAGTGCGCCTCGTCGACGACGAGCAGCCCGGTCGTCGCCGCGAGGCGGGGGAGCACCTCGTCGCGGAAGCCGGGGTTGTTGAGCCGCTCGGGGCTCACGAGCAGCACGTCGACCTCGCCGGCCTGCACCCGCTCGTAGACCTGCCCCCAGTCGCCGACGTTGCTGGAGTTGACGGTGACGGCGTGGATGCCGGCGCGCTCGGCGGCCGCGATCTGGTTGCGCATGAGCGCGAGCAGCGGGCTGACGATGACGGTCGGGCCGGCGCCGCGCGCGCGCAGCAGGGCGGTCGCGACGAAGTAGACCGCCGACTTGCCCCACCCGGTGCGCTGCACGACGAGGGCGCGCCGCGACTGCTCGACGAGCGCCTCGATCGCGGTCCACTGGTCCTCGCGCAGGCGGGCGCCCTCGCCGGCCAGCGCCCGCAGCGCCGCCTCGGCCTGGGCGCGCGCGTCGGCCGCGGCCGGGAGGCTCAGGGCCGGCCCCGCGAGGACCACCGCTGCGCGCGGTGCTCCTCCAGGTCGTCGAGGCGCACCCGCTCGGCGTCGCCCGTGCCGTACGAGGCGAGCACCCCGCGCGACAGCAGCCCGCGCAGCACGGCGGGCGAGACGCCGAGGTGCTCGGCGGCGGCCGCCAGGCCCAGGGCGTCGCCGGTCGTGCGGGCGGGGTCCTCCACGCCGCCAGTCTCCCACCCGCGGGCGGGGCCGGCGGGGTCAGGGCAGCGGCAGCGGCACCGTCTCGCCGCGGGCGACCGGCCGCACGCCCGGCAGGCCGCGGCGCTCGACCTCGGCCAGGAAGTCGGCGAGCGGGCTGCGGAAGACGCCGTAGTCGTCGTAGTGCACCGGCACCGTGCGGTCGGGCGCGACGCGCTCGAGCAGGTCGGCGCCGTCGCGGCCGTCCATCGTCACCTTGCGGCCGAGCACCCGGGTGCCGCCGAGGTGCCAGAGCCCGACGTCGAGCTGCGGCCAGCGGCGCGGCACCTCGTCGAGGTCCTCGACGAGCAGCGTGTCGCCCGTGACGTAGAGGCGCAGCGCGGGCGGCCCGCTGAACTCCAGCACGCTGCCCATGACCGGCGGCAGCAGCGCGCGGAAGGCGCCCGTCGCGTGCCGGCCGGGCGCTGCGGTGACGCGCAGCGTCGCGCCGTCCTTGAGCAGCTCGTGCGACTGCCAGGTCTCGAGGCCGACCGCGCCGCCGAAGCCCCAGCGCCGCAGCGTGCGCGCCGCGGGCGGCGTCGTGACGACGGGCACGCCCCGGTCGAGGCCGCGGCGCGCGACGCGGTCGAAGTGGTCGCCGTGCAGGTGCGACAGCACGACGGCGTCGAGCGGCGGCAGCGCGTCGACCGTGAGCGCGGGCTCGGTGAGCCGCCGGCTCCACAGCCCCTTGCCGAGGTAGGCGCGCTGGCCCTGGTGCAGGAAGTTCGGGTCCGTGAGGACCGTGAACCCGCCGTACGTGAGCAGCGTGGTGGCCGTGCCGACGAAGGTGAGGCTCCCGGTCATGCGCCGGGGCTACCCGCGCGGGGCCCGCTCACGACGGGTCAGGAGGGCTGCTGCCACTCCTCCCACGTCATGTTCCAGTCGCGCGAGCCGGCGTCGTACGACAGCGGGCCCTCGACGGCGTTGACGACGGTGACGACGTCGCCGCGCTTGGCCTGGTCGAAGTACCACTCGGCGTCGGCGGGCGAGAGGTTGATGCAGCCGTGGCTGACGTTGCGCACGCCCTGCGAGGCGACCGACCACGGGGCGCCGTGCGTGAAGGTGCCGGAGTTGCTGATGCGCACGGCGTGCTTCACCGCCGTGCTGTAGTCGGCCGGCACGGCGAGCGTCGAGCCGTCCATCACCTTGTCCTCGAACTTCTCGAGCACGAGGAAGGTGCCGCCGCGGGTGTCGTAGCCCGGCCGGCCCATCGAGGCCCGCATCGTGCGCAGCACCTCGCCGCCGCGCGAGACGGTCATCGTGTGCGCGGCGACGTCGACGACCGCGGTGAGCGCCTCGCCGACGGTGAAGCGGGTGCTGCGCACGCCCTCGCCGAAGGTGCCGCCGGGCAGCGCCAGGCGGGTGAAGTCGGCGGTCACGCTGATCTCGGTGCCGGGCGCCCAGAAGTCGGCGGCGCGGTAGTGCAGCTCGCTGTCGTCCATCCAGCGCCAGGCGCCGGCCACGGCGGGCGTGGTCGTGACGCTGAGGCGCGCGACGACGGCCGCCCGCGCGGCGGGGTCGGTGACCGGCGCGTCGAGGCGGACGGCGACCGGCTGGCCGATGCCGACGACGCGGTCGTCGCCGGGCGACAGGGCCGCCGTGAGCGTCGCGCCGGTGGCCGGGGCGGTGCTGGTGAGCAGGGTGCGGGTCGAGGTCGCGCCGGCGGCGTCGCGCACGGTCGCCTCGAGGCGGTAGGCCGTCGCGGGGAACAGCTGGCCGGTGCTCGTCCAGCCCTGCGGGCCGAGGCGCCCCTCGAGCGCGGTGCCGCCCGCGTCGGTGGCGTCGACCGCGGTCAGGGTGCCGTCAGTGGCGGCGAGCACGAGCGGCGCGTCGTACGGCACCGCGCCGAGCGGGCCGCCGGAGGCGAGCGCCACGACGGGGCGCGCGACGGCCTCGGCGGCCTGCGCGGACGAGCCGGCGGCGCCGGGCTCGCGGGCGGTGACGGCCCACGCGGTGCCGGCGGCGAGCACGGCCAGCGCGGCGACGACGGTGACGACCAGCCCGGCGCGGGAGCGGCCGGCCGCGCCGTCGGCGCCCGGCCCCTCGGGGGCGGGGGAGGCGGTGCCCGGGGCAGGGGCGGTGGGGGCGGTCACGCGGTGGCTCCTCTGGCGGGCGGGGGGATCCGCCGGACGGGCCATCCTCGCCCGCACGGCCTGCTTTGTCAGCAGCTCCACCCCCAGGACGCGCCGACGGGCCGGACGGTTGCGTCACACCGCCGGGCCGACCTCCAGGCGCGCGGTGAGCACGGCGCCGGGGTGCCGGCCGGGGCGCAGCCAGCCGGCGATGCTGCCCGGCTCGCCGGCCGCCGCGCTGTCGACCTCGACCGCCACGCGGGCCAGCCGCCCGCGGCCGCGCGCGCTCGACCGGGCCGTGCGCGCGACGCCGCCGGGCAGCTGCGTGCCGGAGAAGGGCAGGCGCACCGGCAGCGGCGGCCCCCACGCCGTCGGGGTGCCCTGCACGCGCCAGCCGTCGCCGACCGCGGTGACGCCCGCGCCCGCCCGCTCGAAGCGGGCGAGGGCCTTGGGCAGCCCCCAGTGGGCGCGCCCGCCGTGGACGCTCGCCACCGAGTCGACGGCGATGAACGGGATCGACACCCGCAGCCCGCGGGAGCGCAGCAGCACCGGCACCGCGAGCACCTCCTCGTACGGGCCGACGGGGGTGTCGAGGTAGCGGATCAGCGCGCCGACGGTGACGCGCAGCCCGGCGGCGCCGCGCAGCCCCTCGGGCAGGGCGCGCACGGCGTCGGGCGCGGCCCGGTGCCACCACACCGTCGCCTCGACCCGGGTCGGCCACGGCGGCGCGGGCGTGGTCGCCGGCAGCTGCGCCAGCACGTCGGCGGGCAGCGCCGACTCGGGCGCGCCCGGCAGGTCGGCGAGGGCGTCGGGGGAGAGCGGGGCGGTCACGGGCCCAGCATGACGCGCCTCACGCCGGAGCGGCAGGTAGTCCAGACTGGACGGGTGCGCCGGACTCGGCGCGTTGCGGACAGGGAGCGGCATGAGCGAGTGGGGACGCGTCACCGAGGACGGCACCGTCTTCGTGCGGACGTCGGACGGCGAGCGCGAGGTGGGCTCGTGGAAGGCGGGCAGCCCGGAGGACGGGCTGGCGCACTTCACGCGGCGCTACGAGCAGCTGGCCACGGAGGTGTCCCTGCTCGAGCAGCGGCTCGCCAGCGGTGCCGGTGACCCCGGCCAGGTCGCCAGCAGCGCCACCCGGCTCAAGGAGACCGTGCCGACCGCCGCGGCCGTCGGCGACCTCGACGCCCTGCTCGCGCGGGTCGACGCCCTGCTGGCCCGCACCGCCGACGCGGTCGAGGCGCACAGGGCCGTCAAGGCCGAGCAGCGCGCGGCCGCCGTCGCGCAGAAGACCGCCCTCGCGGAGGAGGCCGAGCGCCTCGCGGGCAGCTCGGAGTGGAAGACCGCCGGCGAGCGGCTGCGCACCTTCGGCGAGGAGTGGAAGAAGGTCCACGGCGTCGACAAGAAGACCGACCAGGAGCTCTGGGACCGCGTCGCCGCCGCGCGCAAGCGCTTCAACGAGCGCCGCACGAAGCACTTCGGCGCCCTCGAGGAGCAGCGCGAGGTCAGCAAGCAGCGCAAGGAGCGGCTCATCGCGCAGGCCGAGGCGCTGTCCGGCTCGACCGACTGGCGCCCGACCGCCGACCGCTACAAGCAGCTCATGGCCGAGTGGAAGACCGCCGGCCGCGCGCCGCGCGAGGTCGAGGACGAGCTGTGGGGCCGCTTCAAGGCCGCGCAGGACGCCTTCTTCGCCGCCCGGCAGGCGCAGTTCGCCGAGCAGGACGCCGAGTTCGCGGGCAACCAGGAGGTCAAGGAGCGGCTGCTCGCCGAGGCCGAGGCCCTCGACCCCGCGGCCGGCGGCGCCAAGAAGCGCCTGCGCGAGCTCCAGGAGCAGTGGGACGCCGCCGGCAAGGTGCCCCGCGGCGTGATGCGCTCCCTGGAGGACCGCTTCGGCAAGGTCGAGGAGCGCTTCCGCTCCGCGAGCGGGCCGGCGCCGGTCGCCGTCGCGGAGTCGCCCTTCGTCGTGCGCCTGCGCGAGAAGGTCGCCGAGCTCGAGGTCAAGCTCGACAAGGCCCGCACCGCGGGCCGCCCGACCGAGGAGCTCGAGGCGTCGCTGGAGACCCAGCGGCAGTGGCTGGCCCAGGCCGGCGGCTCGTCGGCCGCCCCGGCGGCGCGCTCCGGCGCGCCGGCGGCACCCAAGCGGTCGACGACCGCCTGGGTGCGCGCCGACTCCTGACGGGCCGCTAGGCCAGGTTCGCGCGCAGGAACTCCACCGCGCGGCTCCAGGCCGTGCGGGCGTCCTCGCGCGAGTGCGTGCCGAGCCTGTCGGTGTCGTTGTGGAAGGCGTGGCCGGCGTCGTAGTAGTGGAACTCGACCGGCGCGCTCGACTCGCGGCGGATCTGCTCCTCCTGCGCCTTGGCGTCGTCGGCCGGGTAGAAGTCGTCGCGCAGGCCGTAGTGGCCCTGCACCGGGGCGGTGAGCCCGGCGTACTGGTCCGGCACGGCCGGGCCGACGCCGTAGAACGGCACGGCCGCGCCGATGCGGTCGCCCTGCTGGGCGGCGAGCTGCAGCACGAAGCCGCCGCCCATGCAGAAGCCGACGGCGCCCACCGTGCTGCTGGTCACGGCCTCGTGGCCGAGGAGCAGGTCGACCGCGCCGGCGAGGTCGCGCGCCGCCTGGTCGACGGGCAGCTCGCCCATGAGCCGCCCGGCCTCGTCCGCGTCGTGGGCCACCCGGCCGCCGTACAGGTCGGGCGCGAGCGCGACGAAGCCCTCGCTCGCCAGGCGGTCGGTGACCCCGGCGATGTGGTCGTCGAGGCCCCACCACTCCTGGATGACGAGGACGCCGGGGCCGCTGCCCGAGGGCGGCAGCGCCAGGTAGCCGTGGGCGGTGCCGCCGTTGCTGGCGAAGGTCGTGTTCTGGCGCGGGTTGGCGCTCATCGTGCTCCTCGGATCAGGGTGGGGACCTGATCCTGCCCCGTGCCCGCCGGCCGGCGGCACCTAGGGTGCGCCCGTGACGTGGACGCCGCCGCCCTGGGAGCCGCCGCTGTCGGGCACGGAGGTCGAGCACCTGCTGGGCTCGCTGACGCGCCTGCGGACCACCTTCCGCTGGAAGGCCGGGCACCTCGACGCCGCCGGCCTGGCCCTGCGGCTGCCGCCGTCGGCGCTGACGCTCGGCGGGCTGCTGCTGCACCTCGCGCTCGTGGAGGACCACACGACGGGGCTGAAGCTGCGCGGCGAGGAGCTGGTCGAGCCCTGGCGCACGCTCGGGCACGACGGCAGCCAGGGGTGGGAGTTCGGGCACGCCGCGGAGCTCGCCCCCGAGCGGCTCTACGCGCTCTACGACGACGCCGTCGTGCGCGCGGACGCCCGCGTGGCGCAGGCGCTGGCCGAGGGCGGCCTCGACGCCGACGCGGCCGTGGAGGGCGACGTCGGCCGGCACGCCTCGGTGCGCCGGGTGCTGTTCGACCTGCTCGAGGAGTACGGCCGGCACACCGGCCACGCCGACCTGCTGCGCGAGGCGGTCGACGGGGTCGTCGGCGAGGACCCGCCGGAGGACTGGGCGCCCTAGCCCGGCGGCCGGTGCGCGTCGACCGCCACGCGCAGCCGCGCCTCGACCGAGGCGTCGTCGACCGGCAGCAGGCCGGCCACCAGCAGGCTGGCCAGGCCGTGGGCGGTGACCCAGCAGCTGTGCGCCAGCGCCTCGGCGTCGTCGGCGACGAGCGTGCCGGCCTCGAGGCACTCGGCGGCGGTCTGCACGACCCGGCCGAGGGTGCCGGCGCGGCAGGCCCGGCGCGTCTCCGGCCGCGGCGTGAAGCCGGCGATGGCCCGCCCGAACATCACCGAGAAGAACGCCGGCTCGGCGAGCGCGAAGGCGCAGTACGCGCGGCCGAAGGCCATGAGCCGCTCGGGGTCGCCGGGCGGGGGCGCCGCCGCCAGCGCCTGCTCGCCGACGGCCGCCAGCCGCGCGAAGCCCTCGGCGTACAGCGCGTCCGCCAGGCCCGGCTTGCCGCCGAACAGCGTGTAGACGATCTGCGTCGACCCGCCGGCCGCCGCCGCGACCCGCCGCAGCGTGAGCCCGTGCGGGCCCTCCTCCGCCAGCAGCCGCGCGGCGACCTCGAGCACGTGCGACCGGCGCGCGCCCTCGCTGGACAACGTCGTCATAACGCTGTTATACCTCGACC
>CANKBT010000037.1 GCA_947479995.1 Frankiaceae bacterium
AGCACGAACGAGCGCAGCGGCAGGCGCTCGAAGCCCGCGGGCACCGACACCAGGCTGCGCACCACCGGGATGAACCGGCCGAGCAGCACGGCCTTGGTGCCGTGCCGCGCGAACCACGCCTCGGCGCGCTCGAGGTCGTCGACGTCGACGAGCGGCAGCCGGTCGACCAGGCGCACCACGCGGGCGCGGCCGGTGCGCGCGCCGACGCCGTAGAGCACCAGCGCGCCGAGCACGGAGCCGAGCGTCGAGCAGAGCACGACGAGCGCGAGGCTCAGCCCGCCCTGCGCCGACAGCACGCCGGCCAGCGTGAGGATCGGCTCGCTCGGGATGGGCGGGAAGACGTTCTCCAGCGCGACGAGCAGGCCCAGCCCGACCTCGCCCATGGCGTCGACGACGTCGGACGCCCAGCCGGACAGGCCGGTCAGCTCGCCCTGCCCGCCCGGTGCCGCCACGCCCCCAGCCTGCCTGACGCGCGCCGTGGCACGCTCGTCGGCGTGCGGGTCCTCGTCACCGGCGGTGCCGGCTTCATCGGCGGTCACGTGGTGGAGGCGCTCCTCGACGCCGGGCACGAGGTGCGCGTGCTGGACGCCCTGCTGCCCGAGGTGCACCCGGCCGGCTGGCCCGCCCACCTCGACCCGCGGGCCGAGCGCGTGCACGGCGACGTGCGCGACCTGCCGGCCGGCGTGCTCGACGGCGTCGACGCGGTGAGCCACCAGGCGGCCGTCGTCGGGCTCGGGCTCGACCTGCAGGACCTGCCGCTCTACGTCGGCGTCAACGAGCTCGGCACCGCGGTGCTGCTCGCCGCCGCCGACCGCGCGGGCGTCGGGCGGGTGGTGCTCGCGAGCTCGATGGTCGTCTACGGCGAGGGCCGCTACGCCTGCGCCGAGCACGGCCTGGTGCGCCCGCTGCCGCGCAGCCGCGAGGCGCTCGAGGCGCACCGCTGGGAGCCGCCCTGCCCGCACTGCGGGCGCGACCTGGCGTGGCACCTCGTGCCGGAGGACGCGCCGGTCGACCCGCGCAGCGTCTACGCCGCGAGCAAGACCGCGCAGGAGCACCTGTCGGCCGCGTGGGCGCGCGGCAGCGGCGGCGCGGTGGTCGCGCTGAGGTACCACAACGTCTACGGCCCCCACATGCCCAAGGACACGCCGTACGCCGGCGTCGCCAGCCTGTTCCGCAGCGCGGTCGCGCGCGGCGAGGCGCCGACGGTCTACGAGGACGGCGGCCAGCAGCGCGACTTCGTGCACGTGCGCGACGTCGCGCAGGCCAACCTGCGGGCGCTGACCGCCGGCGTCGAGGACGGCGCGCTCACGGCGTACAACGTCGCCAGCGGCACGCCGCACACCATCGGCGACGTCGCCGCGGCCATCGCGCGCGGCGGCCCGGACCCGGTCGTGACGGCGGGCTACCGCCTCGGCGACGTGCGGCACGTCGTGGCCTCGCCGCAGCGCGCGCGCGACGAGCTCGGCTTCGCCGCGCAGGTGGGGTTCGAGGAGGGCATGGCCGAGTTCGTCACGGCGCCGCTCCGCGGGGACGCGCCCGGTGCCTGACGTCGTCCTGCCCGTCCTCGACGAGGCGGAGGCGCTGCCGTGGGTGCTGTCGCGGCTGCCCGAGGGCTACCGGGCGGTCGTCGCCGACAACGAGTCGACCGACGGCTCGGCCGAGGTCGCGCGGGCGCACGGCGCGCTCGTGGTCACGGCGAGCCCGCGCGGCTTCGGCGCCGCCTGCCACGCCGGCCTGCTCGCCGCCGACCCGGGCGACGGCGTCGTGTGCTTCATGGACGCCGACGCGTCCTTCGACCCGCAGGAGCTGCCGCGCGTCGTGGCGCCGGTGCTCGCCGGCGAGGCCGAGCTGGTGCTCGGCCGGCGGGTGCCGACCGCGCGCGGCGCCTGGCCGCTGCACGCGCGCCTCGGCAACCTCGCGGTGGCGCGCTCGGTGAGCCGTCGCACCCCGTACCGCCTGCACGACCTCGGGCCGATGCGGGCCTGCTCGCGCGCCGGGCTGCTCGCGCTCGACCTGCAGGACCGCCGCTTCGGCTACCCGCTGGAGATGGTGCTCGCCGCGTCGGACGCCGGCTGGCGCGTGCGGGAGGTCGACGTGGCGTACGCGCCGCGCACCGGGCGCTCGAAGGTCACCGGCACGCCGCTCGGCACGGCGCGCGCCGTGAAGGACATGCGGCGCGTGCTCGCCGAGGTCGATCAGGCGCGGCGGCGCCCGCGCAGCGCGTAGAGCAGCGCGCTCGCCGCGAACAGCACGGCGGTGATCAGCAGCCAGCGCTCGAGGAACGGGTCCTGCGTCAGGCCGCTCGCGGGGGTGAAGGCGGGCTCGCCGCGCTCGAGGATGCTCGCGCCGAACACGAGCAGCAGCAGGCCGGACAGCACCGCCGGCACGCGGACGTAGTTGACGTCGCCGGGGTCGGCGCGCCGGCGCCGGCCGAGCAGCGGCTGCACGAGCCGGTCGAGCGCGCCGTACGCCGGGGCCAGCACGAGGTCGTGCACGAGGGCGGCGCCGACGTACCACAGCGCGTAGCGCCACCACACCGGGTCGTCGTAGACCTTCAGCGCGGCGTAGCCCGCGACGGCGAAGGTGAGCAGCAGCCCCAGCAGGTGCAGCGGGCCGCTGCCGTACGTGCGCACGAAGCCGCGCGGGCGCAGCGCGCTCATGCGCGGAAGTCGATCGAGCGGACCCACTTGGTGTTCCGCACGCCGGGCAGCGCCGGCACGATGACGCGCGCCGGGAAGCCGTGGTCCATCGACAGGTCGGCGCCGTTGACGCGGAGCGCGAGCAGCGCGTCGTCGGCGCGCACCTGGCCGTCGTGGAGCGTGGTCTGGTTGAAGGCCCCGGCGGGCTCCAGCGAGCGCACCTGCGCGCTGTCGAGCCCGTCGAGCCCGGTGAGCGCGAGCAGGTCGCGCAGCCGCACGCCCGTCCAGGTCTGCACCGTCGACCAGCCCTCGACGCACGCGATCGGCAGCTCGGCGGTGTGCTGCTCCATGGCCAGCAGGTCGTCGCGGCTGAGGCTGACCTCGCGCGGGCCGCCGCGGAGCAGCAGCCGCCACGTGCCGTCGACCATGTCCGGGCGGATGCCCGCGACCCCGGCGGTGCGGTTGACCTGGAAGTCGTTCGGCCCGTCGCCGTACGACTGGCCGCGCACCGACAGCAGCGCCGTCGGCCGCACGGCGTCGCCGAGGGTCTCGCCGACGCTCACCGCGGTGACCGCGAGCGAGCCGGCGCCCACCAGGCCCAGCACGCCGCGGCGGCTGATGGTCGGCTCGGCGGGGTCCTCGGCGACCAGGCCGGTGCCGTCCTGCTCCTCGGGCACGGTGTGCGCCCGGTCCACGCGCAGCTCCTCGCGCAGCGATCGCGTGCGCAGCGCGTGACGCATGGTCGGCAGCTTGAGCGCGACGTGCAGCGCGAAGGACACGAGGAAGACCCAGGCCCCGTAGTAGTGCGCGGTGTAGAAGTCGAACTTCCAGACGTAGTCGTACTGGATGTTGAACACGCCGGTGACGAGCTCGAACAGGATGCTGCCGACGAGCAGCAGCAGCGAGACCCGCTCGAGCACCTGCGCGACCGAGCGCGCCGGCGGCCACTGGAAGAGCTTGGGCAGCACCGACCACAGCTTGGCGAGCACCACCGGCACGAGCGCGAGCCCGAGCCCGACGTGCACGCCCTGGTTGACGCGGTACAGCCACGACGGGCTCGTCGGCCAGTCGAAGTGCGGCAGGCGCAGCAGACCGGGGTCGCGCGGGAAGGCGTTCTCGGCGAACTGCGGGTCGTACGCGGCGTAGGACAGGAAGCCGGTGACGAGCAGCACCGGCATGCCGACCAGCAGCACGGCGGCGAAGACCGACGTGAGCCACGGCCCGCGCACGGGGCTGCGGAAGCGGGGGAGCGGCGGCCGGGCCCGCTCGAGCGCGCGGAAGGCCGCGGCGGGCGCGCCGTACTGGACGTCCGGGGTCGCCGGCGCCTCGTCGGTGGTGCTCATGCGGTGCGCACGACCGTGCTCCTCAGCTCGGCGAACCAGCGGCCGCCGGACTCCCACGCCTCGTGCAGCGCGAGCCCGGCGGCCTCCGCGACGGCTGCCGCGTCGGTGATGCTCACGTGCGCCCAGGGGAACCACGCGCTGGCGTCGCCGCGGCTGCTCTCCAGCCGCACCTGGACGGTGCCGGTGGGGGTGCCGGGGCCGTCGAGCTCGACGAGCACGGTGCCGCCCGGCAGCAGCAGGTCGCGGCAGCGGCGCAGCAGGGCGACCGCGTCGCCGCCGATGCCGACGTTGCCGTCGGCGAGCAGCACCGTCGACCAGCCGGTGCCGTCGAGCACGGCGTCGTAGACCGAGGCGTGCAGCACGTACGTGCCGGCGAGCCGCGCGACCTCGACCGCCACCGGCGCGACGTCGACGCCGAGGCACTCGACGCCCTCGTCCTGCAGCGCGCGCGTCAGCCGGCCGGGGCCGGCGCCGACGTCGAGCACCGCGCCGCGGCAGCGGGCCAGCAGGGCGAGGTCGGCGCCGCGCGCGGGCTCGGTCCAGCGGGGCAGGTCGACGACCGCGCGGCGGCCGTCGGCGTAGCGCAGCCAGGTCACCGGGGGCGCGCCGCGCAGGGCGGTGCGCAGGTCCTCGCCGTAGACGTCGAGCGGGGAGGTGCTCACGCGGCGACCAGCCCGAGCTCGCGCACGACGCCGGCGAGGTGCGCGCCCGGCGGCAGCGACGCGGCGACGGCGGTGAGGTCGGCGACGAGGTCGACGTCGCGCAGCACGGGCAGGCCGGTGGTGCGCAGGCCGAGCGCGTCGAGGCGCGCGCGCTGCGCGGCGCCGGCGCGGTCGGTCGACATCGGCACGCCGTCGAAGGCGCCGGGCTGCGGCGCGCGCAGGCCGAGCGCCCACCAGCCGCCGTCCTCGGCGAGCCCGAGCACCGCGTCGGTGCCCGGCCGCAGCAGGTCGTCGAGCGCGCGGGCGAGCAGCGCCGGCGTGACCTGCGGGGTGTCCATGCCGACGAGCAGCAGCGGCAGCGGCCGCGCGGCGAAGGCGTCGGCGAAGGCGCCGTCGAGCCGGTCGCCGAGCGTGCCGCCGCGCTGCGGCAGCACGTCGACGCCGGCGGGCAGCCAGTCGCCGGGCGCGCCGTCGAGCACGACGGTGCGCGCGAGCGCGGGCGTCGCGGCGACGGCCGCCAGGGTGTCGCGGAGGCTGGCGTCGGCGACCTGCGCGCACTGCGCGGGGGTCAGCGGCGGCGACAGCCTGGTCTTGGTGCGCCCCGGCCGCGGCTCCTTGGCCAGGACGAGGAGCTGGGCCTGCGGGTCCACGGCGGCCCTCCCTCCGGTGCGCGGGTCGATCCTGCCCTGCGTGGGCGGTGACGCGCCGCAGGGCGCGGCGGGGAGGACCCCCACCGCGCCCTGCGGGTCGTGCGCGGTGCGACTACTGCGTGGCAGCGGTGATCTTCGCGATGCCGACGGTGAAGAAGTCGGGCAGCTGCTCGGCGGTGACGCCGTAGGTGTCGCGCAGGAGCTGCGCGGCGTCCGGGTGCAGCTTGACCGTGGTGCCCTCGACGATGGCGTTGGTGCCCTCGGTGCGGACCGGCTGCAGGGTCGAGCCGTCCAGGAAGAACAGGTTCGCCGACTCGGCAGCGACCTCGCCGTTGGCGGAGACCTTGCCGGTGAGGACCGACTCGCCCGGGTCGACGACGAAGTTCTCGAGGTCGACCTTGATGCCGCCGGCGGTCAGCGACAGGCCGGAGCCGTTGTGCTGGATCTCGCCGGTGATGTACGGGTCGACGACGGCCTTGTCGAACACCGAGACGTTGCCGCCGGTGATCGGGAAGGACAGCACGCCGTCGGTCAGGGTGGCGGTGCCGATGACGCCCGGGGTGACGCCGAGGGCGGTGAGGCCCTCGAGGAAGCCGGCGTCGACGGTGACGGCGGTCGAGACGCCGTTCGACAGGTCGGCGATCTCGGCGATCGGCTCGGTGCTGGCGGCCGACGAGGACGACGAGCTGGACTCGTTCGAGCTCGGGGTGGCGGTCGACTCGTCGTCGTCACCGCAGGCGGCGAGCGTGAGGCTCAGCAGGCCGGCGAGCGCGACGGCGCTGATCTTGGTGGAGCGCATGGGGCTTCCCTCCGAAGGGGTGTGGGTGGTGCGTGGTCTCGCTGTGTCGTTCGCGCCCCGGTGCGGTGCGGTTCGGCGCACCGCGCTGTGAAGTGCTTCACCACCGTTGCGCGCACCCGGATCCCTTGCCACGACAGGGCTCCCGGACGCCGCTGTGATCGGATCGTGTCGTGCCCGTGACGACCGCGACGGAGGAGCGCCCCGCGGCGCCCCCCGCGCGGCGCGGGCGCGCGGCGCTCGCGGGGCTGCTCGCCGCGGGCGCGGGCACCGCCGTGCTGGCGCACCTCAGCGCCGGACCCGGCGGCATCCTCGAGCGCCGCTACGCGCTGCTGCTGCTCGTCGGCGCGTGGACCGCGCTGTGGGTCGTCGCGGTCGCCTGCGCCCTGCGCGCACCGCGCCGCGCCGCGGTCGTCGCCGTGCTGCTGCTCGCCGTCGTCGTGCGC
Organism: Frankiaceae bacterium; assembly: GCA_947479995.1. Classification (GTDB taxonomy): domain Bacteria; phylum Actinomycetota; class Actinomycetes; order Mycobacteriales; family SCTD01; genus CANKBT01. The sequence goes on from CANKBT010000037.1 coordinate 6,537, forward strand.
CTCGCGTCGGTCGCCGAGAAGGCGCCGCTGTCGGACGACCTCTACCGCTACGCGTGGGACGGCGTCGTGCAGCACGCCGGTGTCAACCCCTACGCGTACGCGCCGCGCGACGACGCGCTGCGGCCGCTGCGCGACACCGGCGGCCAGGACTGGCTGTGGCCGGAGCGCCTCGTCGGCGAGGAGCGCGACGCGCTGCTCAACCGCACCAACGTCGAGACCATCTACCCGCCGGTCGCCGAGGCGTGGTTCTACGCGGTGCACGCGGTCGTGCCGCTGTCGCTCGAGGACCAGGGCTACGAGCTCGTCGGGCTGGCGGTCGACCTCGCCGTGCTGGCGGTGCTGCTGGCGCTGCTGCGGCAGCGCGGCCGCGACCCGCGCGAGGTCGCCTTCTACGCGCTGTGCCCGCTGCCCGTGCTCGAGGCCGTGCAGAACGCGCACGTCGACGGCCTCGCGGTGCTGCTCGCGCTGCTGGGCGTGCTCGCCTGGCCGCGCCGCCCGGCGTGGGCGGCGGCGGCGCTGACGGCGGCGGCGCTCGTCAAGGTCTACCCGGGCGCGCTGCTCCCGCTGCTGCTGCGGGCGCGCACGGCGCGCGCCCGCGTGCTCGCCGTGGCCGTGGCGCTGCCCGTCGTGGCCTACCTGCCGCACGTCCTCGACGTCGGCCTCAAGGTGCTGGGCTACCTGCCGGGCTACCTCGGCGAGGAGCAGTACGACCAGGGCACGCGCTACCTGCTCGTCGGCCTCACCGGGCTGTCGGGCGCCCCGGCCACCGCCGTCACCGCGGTGCTGCTGCTGGGCGTGCTCGGCTGGGTGCTGCGCAGCGACGTCGACCTCGCGACCGCGTCCGTGCGCCTGCTCACCGGCGTCTTCCTGCTCGTCACGCCCGTGCAGCCCTGGTACGCCCTGCTGCTGCTCGCGCTCGCCACGGCGACGGGCGCGTGGTGGGCGGCCGCCGTCGCGCTCGCGTCGTACCCGCTGTTCTTCGCCACCATCGTCGAGGGCAGCGGCGCGACGGCCGGCCGGCTGTCGTACGGCGCCGCCGCGGTCGTCGTGCTCGTCGTCGCGGTGCGCGCGCGGCGGGCGGCGGCTCAGCGGCCGGTCGAGGTCCTCGCGGGGTAGCGCTCGACCGTCGACTGCTCGCCGTAGCCGCCCTGCGGGCGCAGCACGCTGGTGGGCGTGCCGCGCAGGCCGCGCAGCGTCTCGTTGAGCGCCTCGCACTGCCGGTCGAAGGTGCGGTAGCCCGGCGACCAGACGACGAAGACGGCGCCCTCGGTGCGGGTGTCGAGCGTGCGGGCGAAGCGGAACGGGTTGGCGTCCTCGTTGCGCTCGGCGTAGTCGACCCAGTCGACGAGCGCCGGGTCGTCGAAGGTCGGGTAGACGACCTGGTCGGCGGTGGCCGGCAGGCGCCGGCTGATGGCCGGGCCGAGCTGGTCGGGGCAGTAGACGACGACGTCGCCCGGCATGAGCTGGCGCTCGAGGGCGGCGGCGGTGAGGCCCGCCTGCGTGCGCGTCGTCTGCGCCGGCTGCCCCACGACGCCCGCGAGCCCGGTGACCGCGACGACGACGAGCGCGACGCGGCGCGCGCGCTCGGGCAGCGCCCGCAGGCCGACGGCGGCCACGAGCAGCACGGGCACGAGCGCCACGGAGGAGTAGCGCGGGGCGAAGCCGGCGCCCACGACGATGCCGGCGAGCACGCCGAGCACGAGCGACCCGCCGCCGGCCGCGAGCACGAGCAGCGGGGTGCGGTGCACCGGCCGGCCGACGCGCACGCCGTCGGCGAGGCGGTGCCCGGCGACCGCGAGCAGCACGAGCGACAGCACGAGCAGCGCCAGCACGATCGAGGCCTCCGAGCCGGCGCCCGTCCAGACGACGACCGTGCTGTAGACGTCGGCGAAGGTCGGCTCGGCGGCCCACGGGGTGCCGGTGCGCGACACCTGGAACAGGAAGTCGGGCAGCCACGGAAGGAAGAGCACCCCGCCGGCGACCAGCGCGAGCAGGGTGCGCCGCGCGGCGCGGCGGGCGTCGCCGCGCAGGGAGAGGCCGAGCAGCACCAGGCCGGTGGCGGCGAGCAGGAACAGGCCCCAGTAGTGCGTGAGCGCGATCGCGCCGGACAGCAGGGCGACGGGCAGCAGCCGCAGCGCCGACGGCCGCTCCAGCGCGCGCAGCACGCACAGCACGCCGAGGGCCGACAGCAGCTGCACGAGGGCGTACATGCGGGTCTCGGTGGCGTAGCGCACGGCGAACGGCGAGACCGCCACGAGCAGCGTCGCGGCCCAGGCCGCCGGGGCGCCGCCGAGCCGCCGGCCGGCGAGCCAGACGACCGGCAGGGTCAGCAGCGAGAAGACCGTCGACAGCGCGCGGGTGGCCGTCGCCGACTCGCCGAAGACCTCCATCCAGGCGTGCAGGAGCAGGTAGTACAGCGGCGGCGAGCCGTCGCGGCGCAGCGCGTCGAGCAGGTCGGGCACCGGGCGGCGCGAGATCTCGACCGACAGCGCCTCGTCGAGCCACAGCACGCTGGCGCTCCGCAGGCGCACGAGGACCGCGACGACGAGGACGACGGCCAGCAGCGCCGGCCAGGCGCGCGGCGGCACCCGGCGGCGTCGCCGGCGCGCGCCGGTGGGGCCGGTGGTGCCGTCGCCGGCCTGGGCGGCCGTCGCGGGCGGGGCGGTGGTCATGTCCGTCCATGATGCAGGCCGCCGCAGGGCCCCTGCGGCGCGCCGTCGGCCCGGTGCGCCTTCGTGACGGTCTTGTGACGAGTTGCGGGGACGATGGACAACGGCCCGCCGTTAGCCTTGCGACCAGAGCCCGTGCGTCCGCCGACCCCGCGGACGCCCCGCGTCCTGCCCGAGCCCGGACCGTGACCCGCCCGCAGGTGGCGAGTCGTCCGGCAGCGGGCACGACCACGAGTGCCCGACCCCGACCCGCCCCGCGGACCCCAGGAGTGTGCGTGCCCAGCCCTGCCAGCAGCCCCGAGGCCAGCCCCGACCGCAGCGCCGCCGGCGAGGCCCCGCACGACGGCCCCGTCGTCGTCATCGGCGCCGGCCCGGCCGGTCTGACCGCCGCGTACGAGCTCGGCAAGGCGGGCGTGCAGCCGGTCGTGGTCGAGGGCGGCCCGGTCGTGGGCGGCATCAGCCAGACCGTCGAGCGCGACGGCTGGCGCTTCGACATCGGCGGCCACCGCTTCTTCACCAAGGTGCCCGAGGTCGAGGCGCTGTGGCACGAGATCCTCCCCGAGGAGGACTTCCTGCTCCGGCCGCGGATGAGCCGGATCTTCTACCGCGGCAAGCTCTACGACTACCCGCTCAAGGCCACCAACGCGCTCGGCAACCTCGGCGTGCTCGAGGCCGTGAAGTGCGTGCTGTCGTACGTCATGGTGCGGATCCGCCCGCCGAAGGACCAGAGCAACTTCGAGGGCTGGACGGCCGCCCGCTTCGGCTGGCGCCTCTACCGGATCTTCTTCAAGACCTACACCGAGAAGCTCTGGGGCGTGCCCGCCACCTCGATCCAGTCCGACTGGGCGGCGCAGCGCATCAAGAACCTCTCGCTGTTCTCGGCGATCCTCAACGCGCTGCTGCCGAAGCGGAACCAGAAGGAGATCACCTCCCTCATCGAGGAGTTCCAGTACCCCAAGTACGGCCCCGGGATGATGTGGGAGGCCGCGCGCGACAAGGTGGTCGCCCTCGGCGGCGACGTCCGGATGAACGCCGAGGTCGAGCGCGTCCGCCGCGACGACGCCGGCGCCACGGGCGTCGTGCTGGCCGGCGGCGAGGAGCTGCCCGCCGCGCACGTCATCTCCTCGATGCCGATCAACCAGCTCATCCAGGCGATGGAGCCCGCGGCCCCGGCCGAGGTCGTCGCCGCCGCCGACGACCTGCGCCACCGCGACTTCCTCACCGTCGCGCTCGTCGTGCCGGAGCGCTTCTCGTTCCCGGACAACTGGATCTACATCCACTCGCCCGAGGTCAAGGTCGGCCGCATCCAGAACTTCGGCTCCTGGTCGCCGTACCTCGTCAAGGACGGCCGCACCTGCCTCGGCCTCGAGTACTTCGTCAACGAGGGCGACGAGACCTGGACCATGCCGGACGACGAGCTCGTCGCCCTCGCGCAGAAGGAGATCGCGCAGCTCGGCCTGGTCACCGGTGACGTCATCGAGGCCGGCTACGTCGTCCGGATGCCGAAGGCCTATCCCGTGTACGACGAGTTCTACAAGCGCAACGTCGACGTCATCCGGGCTTGGCTCGCCGAGGCCGTGCCGAACGTGCACCCCGTCGGCCGCAACGGCATGCACCGCTACAACAACGCCGACCACAGCATGATGACGGCGCTGCTCACCGCGCAGAACATCCTCGGAGCGACGCCCCCGCACGACGTGTGGGACGTCAACGTCGAGGAGGACTACCACGAGGAGCAGCGCACGCCGAAGACCGGCGGCACCGCGCAGGGCACCGGCCGCGACGCGCCGATCATCCCGCGCAAGGCCGCCTAGGCACCGCGCCCCGCACGACGGAGGCCCGCCCACCCCTCGGGGTGGGCGGGCCTCCGTCGGCCGGGGCGGTCGTCGTGCGGGCCGTCGTCGAGCGGCCGGGCGGCTCAGCCGGAGTGCCCGCCGCCGGGCAGGACGGCGCGGACCGCCTCGGCGAGGCGCTTCGGGCCGCCGGCGCGGGGGCGCAGCACCGGGGTGTCGGCACCGGCGCCGCGGGCCATGCCGTCGACGACCTCGAGCAGGGCCTCGCCGGCGTCGTGCTCGGGGCGCCAGCCGAGCACCTCGTGGGCGCGGGTGGTGTCCATCAGCGGGCCGAGCGTCCCGAGGTCGACCCAGCCCGGGTCGGTGGGCTGCACGTGCAGCCGCCAGGTGACGTCGACGACCGCGCGGGCCAGGCGCCGGGGCACCGGCACCTGCTTGGCGCCCAGCAGGGCGGCGAGCGACTGCGGGTCGAGCACGGGCTCGGCGGCCACGTTGAAGGCGCCGGTCACCGGCGTTGTCGCGGCGAGCGCGAAGGCGCGGGCGACGTCGGCGGCGTGCACGGCCTGGATCGCCAGCTCCGGCACGCGGGGCACGACCGGCAGCAGCGCGCGGCGCACGAGCGACTGCGGCACGAACGGCCCGAGGAAGTAGCGCGCGAGCGAGCTCGCGGCCTGCTCCTGCAGCACGACGCCGGGGCGGATGCGCACGACGCGGCGCTCGGGGTGGGCCTGCTCGAGGGCGTCGAGCGCGGCCTCGCAGGCCGCCTTGTGCCGGCTGTAGACCGACGTCGAGATGCCGGTGTGCGGGTGGTCCTCGGTGACGCGCGGGGAGTTGGGGCCCGGCGCGTACGTGCCGACGCTGCTGGCGTGCACGAGGGCGGGCACGCCCTCGGCGACGACGGCGTCGAAGACGCGCTGCGAGCCGACCACGTTGACCCGGCGCATGGCGTCCTGGTCGTGGGCGGGCTGCAGCAGGAAGGCCAGGTGCACGACGACGTCGGCGCCGCGCACCACCGGGCCGAGGTCGTCCTCGGCGACGTCGGCGCTGCGCCACTCGACGCGCGGGTCGAGGTCGCCGCCCAGTCGGCGGGCCACGCCGACGACGCTGGTGACGGACGGGTGGGCGAGGAGCTGGGGGACGAGCTGCGAGCCGATGTTGCCGGTCGCGCCCGTGACGACGATGCGCATGCCTCTGGCGTCCCCGGTGTGGGGTGGGGGACACCGGGCAGGGGCCGGGCATGACGCAGCACACGGGCACCCGGGCCGGCACGAGCACGAGGGGCGCGGCGTGAGCGAGCACCAGGTGAGCCGGGTCGTGCAGGCCCCTGCCGAGGCGGTCCTCGCGGTCGTCGCCGACGTCGCGCGGCTGCCGGAGTGGCTGCCGGCCGTCGACCGCGCCCGCACGCTGCCCGACGGCGAGGTGCACGTCGAGGGCGACGCCGTGTCCTCCGACGGCTTCTGGCGGCCCTCGCCCGAGCAGCGCCGCGTCGAGTGGTCGACGCCGTCGCGCGGGGGCGAGCCCGGCCGCTACGCCGGCTGGCTGCAGCTGGAGGACAGCGCGGGCGGCGGCACCGAGGTCGTCGTCCACCTGTCGTTCCTCGCCGAGGAGCCCCCGCCCGGCGTCGAGGCCGAGCTCGGCCGGTCGCTCGAGGCGCTGGCCGACCTCGTCGAGGGCTAGCCCGCGGCCGGGCGGGCCGCCCGGCTGAGCTCGAGCACCGCCACCGACTCGCCGTCGAGCTCGACCCGGTCGGCGGCGTAGACGAAGCCGGGCGCGCTCGACAGCAGCACGCCGACCGGCGCCGCGGGCAGCGGCACGGCCTGGCGCGCGCCGGCGAGGTTGCAGGCCACGGCGACGCCGCCGCGGCGCACGACCAGCCAGCGCGCGTCCTCGTCGTACGTCACGTGCACGGCGGTGCGGTCGCCGCTGCTGAGGTCGGGCGTGCGGCGGCGCAGGGCGACCAGGTCGCGCGTCCAGGCCACGAGCGCCTGGCCGCGCGGGCTGTCGCGCTCGGACCAGTCGAGCGTCGACGCCCGGAAGGTCGCCTCGTCCTGCGGGTCGGGCACGTCCTCGGTGTCCCAGCCGTGCCGGCCGAACTCCGCGCGCCGCCCCTCGCGCACCGCGTCGCCGAGCTCGCCCTCGTGGTCGGAGAAGAACTGCCACGGGGTGCGCGCCCCCCACTCCTCGCCCATGAACAGCATCGGCGTGAAGGGCGAGGTGAGCACCAGCGCCGCGCCGACCTGCAGCAGCCCGTCGGAGAGCGTCGCGGAGATGCGGTCGCCGACGGCGCGGTTGCCGACCTGGTCGTGGTCCTGCAGGTAGACCACGAAGCGCGACCCGGGCACCTCCGGCGGCACCGGCCGGCCGTGCGTGCGCCCGCGGAAGCTCGACCAGGTGCCGTCGTGCACGAACGCGCCCCGCAGCGCCTTGGCCGTGGTGGCCAGCGCGCCGAAGTCGCCGTAGTAGCCCGAGCGCTCGCCGGTGAGCGTGCTGTGCAGCGCGTGGTGGACGTCGTCGGCCCACTGGCCGTCGAGCCCCAGGCCGCCGGCCTCGCGGGGGGTCACGGTGCGCGGGTCGTTGCGGTCGGACTCGGCGACGAGCCACAGCGGCTTGCCGAGCTGGGCCCCGAGCGCCTCCACCTCGGTCGACACCTGCTCGAGCAGGTGCACGGCGCGGTCGTCGACGAGCGCGTGCACGGCGTCGAGGCGCAGCCCGTCGACGTGGTAGTCGCGCAGCCACATCGCGACGTTGTCGAGCACGTAGCGGCGGACCTCGTCGGAGTGCTCCTGGTCGAGGTTGACCGCCGAGCCCCACGGCGTCGCGTGGGCGTCGGTGAGGTAGGGCCCGAACTCGCCGAGGTAGTTGCCGGCCGGCCCGAGGTGGTTGTAGACGACGTCCATGACGACGCCGAGGCCCTTGCCGTGGGCGGCGTCGACGAAGCGCTTGAGGCCCTCGGGGCCGCCGTACGGGTCGTGCACGGCGTACCACGCCACGCCGTCGTAGCCCCAGCCCCAGCGGCCGGCGAAGGCGTTGCACGGGAGCAGCTCGACGGCGGTCACGCCGACGTCGACGAGGTCGTCGAGCCGCGCGACGGCCGCGTCGAAGGTGCCCTCGTCGGTGAAGGTGCCGACGTGCAGCTCGTAGAGCACGGCGCCGGCGAGGGGCACCCCGCGCCAGTGCTGGTCGGTCCAGGCGAAGGCGGCGTGGTCGACGGCGCGCGACGGGCCGTGCACGCCGTGCGGCTGCCACGCCGACCGCGGGTCGGGCCGCGGGTCGCCGCCGTCGAGGACGAACGCGTAGTCCTCACCCGGGGCGGCGGCCCGCGGGGCCTGCCACCAGCCGCCGCCGACGTCGCTCATGGCGATCCGCTCGCCGGCCAGGTCGACCTCGACGGTGCCCTTGCCCGGCGCCCACACGCGCAGCTCGCTCATGGGCACGTCCCTGCCCAGGCGCGCCGGTGCTACCCGCGGCGGCGGCGCAGCGCGGCGGCGGCCACGAGCGCGAGTCCCGCCGCGGCGGTCGCGGCACCGCCGCCGGTGGCGGCGAGGCCGCCGCCGCCC
>CANKBT010000038.1 GCA_947479995.1 Frankiaceae bacterium
CGCCGCGCAGCGGCTCGGCCAGGCGCCAGCCGGCCGCGTCGGCGGCACGCAGCTCGGCGGCCAGCGCGCGCAGGGCGGCGGCCGCGGCGGCCAGGTCGGGCACGCCGTCGAGCTGCCAGCGGTGGCGCGTCGCGTGCGACGAGCCGGGCCAGGGCGAGGGCGGCCGCGGGTCGGCGGCGCCGGAGGCGGAGGAGGAGGTGGTGGTGCGGTCGGGCTCGGTGGTCATGGCGCTCCCCGGGCGGGCCGGTGCGCGGTCGACGGGTGCCCGGCGCGGTGCCGGTCCAGCGCCGCCGCGCCCGCCCCGCGGAGGGTCGGGCCGGCGGGAGTGCTCGAGGCTCGAGGGCCCGCGCCGGCGGCCGCCATGGTGCCACGGTCAGGGGCGTCGCGGGCGGGGGTGCAGCGACGGGAGCGCCGAAGACGCCCGGCCCTCGCGGCTCGTCGCGATCACTGCACGCGCGGGCGCGGAGGCGGCGGCCCACGGGTGCAGCGATCACGACAGCGCCGGACCCGATCGCGACCACTGCACGCGCGCAGCGCCCGTGGCCCCCGGCGTGCAGAGACCGCCCGGGGTGCGGGGGGGCTCAGCCCGCGAGCACCTCGGCGGCGACCCGCAGGTCGGCGACGAGCCCGGCCATCGCCTCCTCGCGGCGGTCCTCGGCGCGCAGCACGGACGACGGGTGCACGGTCGCCATGACGCGCCCGCCGCCGTCGCGGTGCATGACGACGCCGCGCTGCTGCGTCACCTTGAACGACGGGCCGAGCAGGGCCTTGGCCGCGGTGGCGCCGAGCAGCACGACGAGGTCCGGCCGCACCGCGTCGAGCTCGGCGCCGAGCCACGGCGTGCAGGCGGCGACCTCGTACGCGTCGGGCGTGGCGTGGATGCGCCGCTTGCCGCGGGGCGTGAACTTGAAGTGCTTGACGGCGTTGGTCACGTAGACGTCGGTGCGGTCGACGCCCGCCTCGTCGAGCGCCTGCACGAGCAGCCGGCCGGCGGGGCCGACGAACGGCAGCCCCTGGGTGTCCTCGACGTCGCCGGGCTGCTCGCCGACGAGCGCCAGCCGCGCCGAGGTGCCACCGCGGCCGAAGACCGTCTGCGTCGCCGGCTCCCACAGCGGGCAGCCGCGGCAGCCGGCGGCCGCGTCGCGCAGGGCGTCGAGCGAGCGGTCCTCGGGCAGGAAGGCGGCGGCCGTGGGCCAGTCGGCGTCGCGGCGGGTGCGGGGCGGCATGGCGCGCTCGTACCCCGCGCGCGGCACCCGCACCACGGGGCCCGAGGGGGCAGGATCGCCGCGTGGACACCCGTGCACCGCTCGCCGGCTGGCGCCTCGTCGCCCTCGGAGACCCCGACCACCTGGACGTCGTCGACGCCGAGGGCGCGCGACGGGCGACGGTCGTCGGCCTCAAGCACCCGGTGTTCCTGCGCGGGCGGCAGGTGCTGCCGGTGCACCTGCCGGACGGCCGGCAGACGACGCTGACCAACGGCACGTCGGTCTGGGGCACGCGGCGCCACCGCACGCGGGGGCTGCTCCCGCTCGACGGGGTCTCCTACGTGCTGCAGCACCGCAGCTGGCGCAAGGCCCGGCTGCTGCGCGACGGCCACTGCCTCGCCGTGCTGCGCAGGGACGACGACAAGCCCCTCCGCAAGAAGCTCGCCGAGACCTGGAAGGGCGCCACGCCGGTGCCGGAGGTCGAGCTGCGGGCGACGCTGTCGGGCGACGACCTCCTGGCGCTGGCGCTCACGGGGCTCGTGCTGCGGCCCGGCCGGGAGAACCTGCCGAGCAAGGTGCTGTCGAACGTGACGTTCTAGAACGCGTAGCGCACGCGCAGCCACGGCGTGCGCTCGGCGATCAGGTCGGTGAGCTCCCGGACGCGCGCGCCCTTGAAGCCGGTGCGGTAGCGCACGTTGTCGCCACCGGTCTGCGACCGCTTCGCCTCCTGCGTCGCCGGCGTCCAGAGCAGCTGCTCGGCCTTGGGGTGCCAGCGCAGGTTGACCTCGTGCAGGTCGGCGTTGTGCGTGAGCAGGATGACCTCGGCGGCGGCCTGCGCCTTGAAGGCGTCGCCCGTGCCCGCGGCCAGGTCGTCGAGCAGCTGCGCCCAGTCGCGCAGCCAGCCGTCGCGCACCACGACCGGCGACAGGTTGACGTGCACCTCGTAGCCCGCGGCGACGAAGTCGTCGACCGCGGCGATGCGGTCGGCGACGCGGTCGGTGCGCACGTCGAGCAGGCGGCTGTCGCTGTCGGGCATGAGCGAGAAGCGCACGCGCGTGCGGCCCTGCGGGTCCCAGTCGAGCAGGTCGCGGTTGACGTGCTTGGTGGCGAACGACGCCTTGGCGGTCGGGAGCCCGCGGAACAGCGCCACGAGGTCGTGCACGTTGTCCGACAGCCGGGCGTCGACCGAGCAGTCGCTGTTCTCCCCGATGTCGTAGACCCAGGCCTGCGGGTCGACCTGGTCGGGCACCTGCTTGACGCCCTGCCGCGCGACGTGGCGCGCGGTGTAGCGGGTGATCTGCTCGATGTTGGCGAAGACGGTGACGGGGTTGGAGAAGCCCTTGCGCCGCGGCACGTAGCAGTACGCGCAGGCCATCGCGCAGCCGTTGGCGGTCGAGGGCGCGACGAAGTCCGACGAGCGCCCGTTGGGCCGCGCGGTGAGCGACTTCTTGACCCCGAGCACGAGCGCCTCGGTCTTGATGCGCACCCAGCGCGCGGCGTTGGCCTCGTCGCCGGCGAGCTCGGGGATGCGCCAGTGCGAGGCCACCTCGACGCGCTCGGCGTCGGGCCAGCGCGCGAGCACCTCCTGGCCCCGGGGCAGCTCCGCGGCGGCGGGTTCGAGGTAGATCCGGCGGACGTCCAGCAGGGTGCGCGTCGTCATCCCCTGTGCCAACAGCGCCGGGGTCAGCGGCCTTCCTTGACGCGGGCGTAGCGCGCGAGCGCCTCGGTGCGCTCGGCGGCGTGGTCGACCAGCCGCTCCGGGTAGCCCTCCGGCAGGCCGCCGGGGAGCTCCCAGGGCGTGTGCACGGCCTTGCCGGGCACTTCGCGCAGCTCGGGCACCCAGCGCCGCACGTAGTCGCCGGTGGGGTCGTGCTGGAGCCCCTGGGTGACGGGGTTGAAGACGCGGAAGTACGGCGAGGCGTCGGTGCCCGTGCCCGCCACCCACTGCCAGCCGTGGTGGTTGCTCGGCAGGTCGCCGTCGACGAGGTGCTGCATGAAGTGCCGCGCGCCGCGCTGCCAGCGCAGGTGCAGGTCCTTGGTGAGGAACGACGCGACGATCATGCGCACGCGGTTGTGCACGTACGCCTCGCCGAGCAGCTGCCGCATGCCGGCGTCGACGATCGGGAAGCCGGTGCGCCCCTGCGCCCACGCCGCGAAGCGGCGGTCGGCCTCCGGCCCCTCGTCGTACTCCAGGCCCGCCAGCGCCGGGTTGAGGTCGTCGCGCGCGGTGGCGGGGCGGTGCCACATGACGTCGGCGTAGAAGTCGCGCCACACCAGCTCGTCGGCGAGCGTGCGCGCGCCGTCGTCGTCGCCGAGCACCGCGTGCATGGTCCGCGGGTGGATGCAGCCGTACTTGAGGTACGGCGACATGCGCGACGTGCGGTCGGCGCCCGGGTCGTTGCGCACCTCGTGGTAGCCGCTGGCGCCGTCGGCGACGTACGCCTTCCAGCGCGCGAGGGCGGCCTCCTCGCCGACGTCGGGCAGCCGCACGTCGCCGAGGTCGGGGTCGTCGGGCACGCCGTCCGCGCGCACGCCGCCGTCGGTCCAGGCCACGCGCCGCGGGGTGAGCGCGGGGCTGTGCAGCCCGCGGGCGCGCCACGCCCGCGCGTACGGCGAGTAGACGCGGTAGGGCGAGCCGTCGTCCTTGAGCAGCGTGCCGGGCGTGACGCCGTACGGGCTGCCGGTGGCGACGAGCGGCACGTCGCCGAGGGCGTCGTGCACCCGGGCGTCGCGCGCGCGGCCGTACGGCCCGTGGTCGCTGCTCACGTGCACGCCGGTGGCGCCGACCTGCCGCGCGACGGCGGGCACGACCTCCTCGGGGCGGCCGTGCACGACGCGCAGCGCGCCCCCGGTGCGCGCGTCGAGCTCGCGCAGGCAGCGGAACAGGAAGGCGCGGCGCGGGGCGCCCGACGGGCCGAGGAGCGCGTCGTCGAGCACGAACAGCGGCACCACCTCGTCGGCCTGGTCGCGCGCCGCGAGCAGGGCGGGGTGGTCGGCGAGGCGCAGGTCGCGGCGGAGCCACAGGACGGACGTCGTCACGACGGGCGACGCTATCCGCGGGCGCGGCGGCGCGCGCGCCCGGACCGGCCGCAGCGCGGCACCCACCCGTACGGGGGTGCGCACGTGTCAGTGGGCGCAGGCGCGGCAGGGCTGCGGCGCAGGCGCCACCCGGTGCTCGCACCGGTTGAACAGCCAGCCGCGCGCTCACGCAGCGGCGCTGCCGTCGCTGCCGGACCACCCGAGGTGCCCATGACGACCGTCGCCCGCCCGAGCCCGCTGCCCGCGTGGACGCCCGTCGACCGCGCCGGCGCCCAGCGCCGTGCCCTCGCCGCCTGGCACGAGGCGCGCGCCGCCGAGGTGCGGCCCGACCCCGGCGCGTCGATGACGCGCGAGGAGCGGCTCGACCTGTCGCGCACCAGCGAGGTGCGCGAGCGGGCGCACGCCGCCGTGCTGGAGCGGCTCGGTGCGCCCCTCGCCGCGAGCGACCGCCCGGCCGCCGTGGTGGCGCACCGGCACGGCTGGCTCCGCCAGGGCCTCGTCGCGCAGCTCGAGGCGCTGGGCGTCGAGGTCGTCGCGAGCGTCGAGGACGGCGCCGACGCCGTGGGCGCGGTCGTCGTGGCGCAGCCCGACCTGCTGCTCGTCGAGGACCGGCTGCCGTCGATGCGCGGCCGCACCGTGCTGCTCGCCGCCCGGCGCTACGCCCCGCACGCGGTGCGCGCGGTGCAGGTCGGCGACGACGTCGTCGAGGACCTGTCGGCCGCGGAGCCCGCGCTGGTCTTCACGCGCGCGACGCGCCCGGCCGACATGGCCGGGCGGATGGCCGGGGCGCTCGCGCGCCCCTGACCCGGGTGCCCCCGGAGAGAATCGAACTCCCGACGCCCTCCTTAGGACGGAGGCGCTCTGTCCACTGAGCTACGGAGGCAGGCGGGGTCGAGCGTAGTGCTCCTACGCTCGACGGCGTGACGCCCGCGCCCCGCCGCCACCGCCGCGCGGTCGGCCCGCCCGGCGCGCAGCCGGCGGTGCAGGAGCCGCTGCCCGCGGACGCCCTCGGCGAGGGCCGGGGCGGGGACGCGGAGGGGCGACCGGACGACCGCGACGACGAGCGCCTGCGGGCCGACCGGCCGCCCCACCACGACCAGGGGGTCTGAGCCCCCGTCCTGCTGCCTGGGGTCCTACGTCGGGTCGAGGTCGCCCGTGACGCGCGCGTCGCCCTCGACGTCGATCTCGAGGTGCTCGCGGCGCAGGTCGGCCGTCACCTGGTGCTGCTCGTAGACCGTGTGCTTGCGCACGACGACGCGCTCGCGCACGACGAGCCGCTTGGTGACGACGATCTGCTCCTCGAAGACGGGGATCGACAGGCTGCCGTCGGGCAGCGTCTCGACCTCGCCGCTGTCGGCCTCCGCGTCGGCGACCGCGAGCCGGTCGAGGTCGGCGTGCTCGACGCCGCGCTCGACGTCGTCGACGACGGTGCGCTCCTCGACGGTCTTGCGGGCGCGCACGGCGCCGATGCCCTCGGTGCGCGTGCCGGTGGTGAGGCGCTCGCCGCGCAGCACCACCTCGTCGCCGAGCGCCGACGCGGTCGTCCGCGTCGTCGTGTCGGTGCCCTCGACGTCGGCCTCGACGTCGCTGCCCTCGACCTCGACGGGCTCGACGTCACCCGTGCCGCGGCGGCTCACCGGGTGGTCCCGCGGTCGTCGAGCGCGTCGCTGCCGTCGGTGAGGTCGATGGTGCGCTCGGTGCCGGTGCGCTGCACGCCGCGGTCGACGACGTGGTCGACGCCGCGGGTCAGGCCGCCGGCGCGCGTGCCGAGCAGGACGTCGTCGACGCGGCGGTGCCAGCGGGCGCCGAGGCGGCCGCCGAGCGCGGCCGCGCCGAGCACGATGAGGAGCGCGACGAGCGCGCTCAGCAGGCTCTCGGCGTCGACGTCCTCGACGGTGAGCCACGACGGCAGGAGCAGCTCGCGCACGTCGGTGTCGGCGGTGCGGGCGGCGCCGAGCGCGGCGGTGACGGCCACGAACAGCAGGCCGGTGAGCAGCCCCGCCTTGAGCCCGTCGAAGCGGGCGGCGCGGCCGGCGGTCCAGCCGCCGAGCAGCAGCGCCGCGACGAGGATCAGCGCGGCGACGACCAGGCCGACGGCGCTGGTGTCGTCGCCGGCCGCCCAGCCGATGCGGGTGGTGGTGTCGAGCAGGGAGGCGAGCGCGGCGGTCGTGCCGACGGCGGCGGCCGTGCCGGCGAGCACCGCGAGCGGGTGCAGGCCGCCGAAGCGGTCGCGCACCTCGGCGTGCGGCAGCTCGGCGTCGAGCCGGTCGACGCGGACGTCGTCGCCGTGCACGACGACGCTCTCCGGCGTGCGGGTCGTGTGCGCGCCGTGGCGGCGCGACGGTGCGGTCATGTCTGGCTCCTGGGGGAGAAGGGCCGCAGCCCGGCCGCGGGGAGCGACCGGGCTGCGGGGCGGTGCAGGGGGTGCTGTGCGGGACAGCCGTGCAGGACTAGCGGCGCTCGACGCCCTCGGTCTCGATGACCTCCTTGCGGACGTCCTCCGTGACGGTCTGCTGCTCGGTGACGGTCTCGGTGTCGAGGCGCACGCGCTCGACCGGGACGGCCTCCTTGCCGGCCACGGCGACCTCCTCGGTGAGCACGACCTCGTGCTCCTCCTCGGAGATGGCGGGGCCGTCGTACGCGTTGCCGGCGTTGGCGTCGGTGATGGGCTCGCGCGTGACGCGGACCTCCTCGTGCCTCACCGGCACGGTCGCGGTCTCCTGCTCGGTGACGACGCGCTTGCGCAGGCGGGCGCGCCCGGCCTCGCGCTCGGCGGTGCCGACCTGCAGGTGCTCCTCGGAGCGGGTCATGGCGCTGTCGGTGTTGGGGCCGCTGGTGTCGTGGCCGGCGCCCTCGGTGTAGGTCGCGTCGGTGCCGGTCGTCGCGGTGGTCGTCTCGGCGCCGTAGCCCGAGCTGAGCGAGTAGTGGCTGTAGAGCCGCTCCTCCTCCTGCGCCGTCAGCTCCTCGTCGGTGTCGAGGCGGGGCGCGTCCTTGACGAGCTCCTTGCTGTACGGCACGACGACCTCGTCGCCGGTCATCGTGGCCTGGTCGAGCGGCACGAAGCTGGCCTTGCCGCCGAACAGGCCGGTCGACACGGTGACGAACGTGGGGGTGCCACCGTCGGACGAGGCGTAGACGTCGACGACCTTGCCGATCTTCTCGCCGTCGGTGCCCTTGACCGTGCTGCCGGGGATCGCGTCGAACTGGGTGTTGCTGATCATCGTGCCTCCTCTGTGGTGGTGCTCTCGGACTCTCTGGGGGGTGGTGTGCTCGCTGTGCGCCGGACTACCCGACCTCGACCGATCGGCTGACCGGTCGCCCGCTCGGACTAGCCGAGCTCGACGGAGTCGGCGACCACGAGGTGGCCCTGCTGCTGCAGCTGCGGGGCGCCCTCGGTGGACTCGACGCCGGCCGCGGCGTCGGGCTGCTGGGCGAGCGCGACGACGCTGCCCGTCAGCCGGACGGTCTGACCGGCCGTGACCTGGAAGCCGGACTCGCCGGCGGTGCGGCGGGCCTCCGGGGTGAGGAAGACGTACACGCGCTCCTGCGCGCTGCTGCCGACCCAGAAGCCCTCGTCGGCGACGACCTCCTGCACCGGCGCGGTGCCGGTGGCGGCCTGGCCGGCGAGCGGCGCGAGCGCGCCGCTGGTGCCGGCCGCGATGACGTCCTGGCCGCCGGCGACGAGCGTGCCGCCGCCCGCCGGCGCCGGGGCCGCGGCCGGCGCGGACGCCGAGCGCGACGGCGCGGGCGCCGACGACGAGGACGGGCTCGCGGGCGCGGACGTCGCCGCGTCGCCGGCCTGGCCCAGCGCGTCGTCGGCGTCGCCGGGGCGGCCGTCGTCGTCGATCGCGTTGACGACCAGGAAGACGATCGCGAGCAGCAGGGCGAGCAGGCCCAGCAGCAGCCACGGCAGGAAGCCCAGCGGCTTCTTGTGCGCGACGCGGCCGGAGCTGTGCGACGGGCGGGTGCTCGTCGCCGGGTTGGGGGTGCTGCGCGGCTCGGTCACTGCTGACCGGCCGGGGTGGTCGGCGCGGTGGCCTGCGCCTTGGCGCTGCGGCTCTCGGCCTCGGCCTTGGTGAGGGCCTGCTCGAGCCGGCTGCGCATCGGGGTGATGAGGCCGCCGCCGACGCCGACGACGAGGATGCCGCTGACGGTCGCGAGGACCGCGTACAGCACCGGGCCGGTGACGTCGGTGGCGATGCCGACCTGGTCGAGCGCGGCCTTGACGAAGCCGAGCAGGACGAGCACGCCGAGCGCGTCGGCGAGGAACGTGCCGTAGGACAGGCCGCCGAGGCTGTTCTGCACGAGCTTCTTCACCGCACCGGCGACGACGCCGCCGACGACCACGAGGATCACCGCGACGACGATCTTCGGCAGCAGGGAGATGAAGTCGGCGAGCGGCTGCTGCAGCGCCTGGATGCCGAGCGTGCCGACGGCCGCCGACAGGAACGGGATGAAGACGACGTAGAAGACGAGCTTGCTGACGATGTCGCTCGCGTCGTACTGGCTGCGCGAGAGGGCCTGCTTGACCGGGCCCTTCTCGACGGCCTCGTCGAAGTGCACGCGCTCGAGGACCTTGTCGAGGACCTTGGCGACCAGCTTGGCGACGAAGTAGCCGATGAGCAGGATCAGCAGGAAGCCGATGAGCTTGGGGACGAACGTCGTGACGGTGCGGACGCCGTCCGTCACCGGACCCTCGAAGTCGAGGGCGAGCGGCGTGGTCATGTGACTCCTTGGTGGGTGGTGTGTCGCACCGCGGCTACCCGGGTGATCTCCGTGCGAACGAGCCCTCCCGACGACGAGTTGAGTGCCCGCCGCTGTCGCGGAGCGCGCACGGACGAACGGGGGGCGGGGCCGGCCGGTTGGGTCGGCACCGCCGGGTGACACCGCGCTGTTGAGCCGCCCGGGGTCGGGCAGGAGGAGCGGCGTGGACGACGAGGCGGCCCTGCTGGCGCTGCGCGCGCCCGTGCGCCGCTACGTCGCGCCGCGGGCCGACGAGCACGACGTCGACGACGTCGTGCAGGAGGTGCTCGTGCGCGTCTGGGAGGTGCGCGACCGCCTGCCCCGGCCGTTCCCCGAGGCGTACGCCGTCGCGACGGCGCGCAACGTGCTGCAGACGCGGGCCCGCGCGCAGGAGGTGCACGCGCGGCACGCCAGCCGCCTCGCCGAGCCGTCGACGACCGGCCCGCCCGACGAGCGCGTGCTCGCGCAGGAGGAGCACCGCGCCGTCGCGACCGCGCTCGCCGACCTCGACGAGGAGGACCGCGCGCTGCTCGTGCGGGCCTACGCGCACGGCGGCGGGGGCGTGCGCTCGCAGGCGATGACCGCGCGGCTGGCGCGCAGCCGCAGCCGCGCGCGCGTCGGCTACCTGCTGGCGATGCGCCGCGACGACCTGCC
Organism: Frankiaceae bacterium; assembly: GCA_947479995.1. Lineage (GTDB taxonomy): Bacteria > Actinomycetota > Actinomycetes > Mycobacteriales > SCTD01 > CANKBT01. The sequence continues at coordinate 9,642 of CANKBT010000038.1, forward strand.
GACGCCGCAGTGCCGGCCGGTGCTCGAGGCGGTGTCGTCCGGTGACGCGCGCGAGCGCGAGCGCGCCGGCGTCGACGCCCACCTGGCCGCCTGCGAGGTGTGCGCCGAGAGCGCGCCGGCCCTGCGGTCGCGCCGCCGCGCGCTGCTCGGCGTGCTGCCCGTGCCGCTCGTGCTCGAGCGCGTCGTGCGCGAGCACCCGGCCGGGTCCGCGGTGACGGCGACGGCCGCCGCCGGCGCGGTCGTCGCGGGCGTGCTGCTGCTGCCGGCCGACCCGCCGGCGCCACCGCCGCCCGTCGCGGCCGCCGCCGCGCCGCTGTCGCTGACGGCGACCGGTGAGCTGGTGCGGCCCGCGTCCGGGCCGGTGCCAGGGCGCGACGCCGTCGGGCAGCCGGTCACCGGCACGGCCCTGCCGGTCGAGTCGGTGCCGGCCGACGAGGGCTTCTGGCTGGGCGCCGGCCCGGGGCAGCGGGTGTGGGTGCACCTCGTCGGCGGCGGCGAGTCGCGCGCGCAGGTGCGCGCCGGCGACCGCGTCGACCTCGCGGGCACGGTGCGGCCGGTGCAGCAGGCGTCGCCCGAGCTCGGCGGGCTCGAGGCGGGGGAGGGCCTCGCCGAAGCGGTCGCGGACGGCGCGGTCGTCGTCGTGCCGACCGCCGCGCTGGTGCTCAGCCCAGCAGCACCCCCGGGTTGAGCACCCCCGCCGGGTCGAGCGCGCGCTTGCCGGCGGCGAGGGCGGCGGCGAAGGGCGCGGGGCGCTGCGCGTCGTACCAGGGGCGGTGGTCGCGGCCCACGGCGTGGTGGTGGGTGATGGTGCCGCCCGCCGCGGCGAGCGCCTCGGCGCCCGCGGCCTTGACCTCGGCCCACTGCGCCAGCTCCGCGCCGCGCCGCGCCGGCGCGGTCACCGTGAAGTACGGCGCCGCGCCGTCCGGGTAGGCGTGCGTCAGGCGGCAGGTGACCGTGCCGCCGCCGCACACCCGCGCCAGCGCGTCGGTCACGGCCGCGGTGACGTCGGCGACGAGGGCGTCGAGGCGGTCCCAGGTCACCGCGGTCTCGAAGGTCTCGACGAGCACGCCGAGCAGCACGAGCGACTCGCGCAGGTAGGGCGCGCGCACGAACGTCGACCGCCACGCCTCGGCCGACGCCCCGCGACCGCCGCCCGACGCGACCGCGCCGCTCTCGACCACGCGCAGGCCGGCGTCGCGGCAGACCTCGAGCGCGGTCGCGGCGTCGTGGTCGAGCGGGGCGTGCAGCGACTCCAGGCCGAGCACGAGCGCGGCCTCGCCGGTGGCGAGGGTGCCGGTCAGGGCGCTCTCGCGGGCGTCGACGAGCCGGGTGGTCGCCGGGCGCAGGCCGGACTGCACCAGGGCGCGGACGGCCGCGGCGCCGGTGGCCAGGTCGGGCGCGGCGAGCGTCGCGGCCCAGCGGTGCGCCGGGCGGGGCTGCGCGCGCAGCCACGCGGAGGTGACGACGCCGAGGGTGCCCTCGCTGCCGAGCAGGGCCCGGTCGGGGCTCGGGCCGGCGCCCGAGCCGGGCAGCCGGCGCGACTCCCAGAGCCCGACGGGCGTCACCGCGCGCACGCTCTCGACGAGGTCGTCGACGTGCACCGGGCCGGTCGAGAAGTGGCCCGCCGCGCGGGTGGCCACCCAGCCGCCGACGGTGCTCCGCTCGAAGGACTGCGGGTAGAAGCGCAGGGTCAGCCCGTGCGGGCGCAGCGCCCGCTCGGCGTCGGGGCCGAGGGTGCCGGCGCGCAGCTGCACGGCGCGCGACGCGGCGTCGACCTCGACGAGCCCGGTGAGGCGCTGCAGGTCGAGGCTGACCGGGGCGTCGAGCCCGACCGGCTCGACGCCGCCGACGACGCTGGTGCCGCCGCCGAAGGGGACGAGCGGCGCGCCCGCCTCCGAAGCCCAGTCGAGGACGGCGGCGACGTCGGCCTCGTCGCGCGGGCGCAGCACGAGGTCGGGGGCGTGGGGCACGTCGCCGCGCAGCCCGCGCACGACGTCGCGGTAGGACCGGCCGAGCCCGTGGCGCGCGCGGTCGACCGGGTCGTCCGAGGCCAGCGCGCGCAGGGACGGCGGCAGCCCGGCGAGGCGCCGCGACGGCGGCAGGCCGGGTGCGGGGCGCGGCGCCTCGGGCGCCTGCACCGCGACGCCGGTGGCCTCCTGCACCACCGGCGCGACGGCGGCGAGGTCGGCGGCGGTCGGCGCCTCGTCGGGCGCGCCCCAGCCCCAGACGGCGTAGCTCACCGCGCGGCGCTCACGGGCGGACCACGACGCTGAGGCGGCTGCTCACCGCGGCGGCGGCGAGCCGCCCGGCGGTCGTCGGCGGGGTCGCGAGCAGCACGAGGGCGCCCTCCAGGTCGTCGGTCGCCGCGGGCACGGCGAGCACGGGGGCGGCCGCCGCGACGACGGCCGCGGACGGCGGCGCGCCCGGGTCGGTGCCGGCGGCCAGCACGTCGACGCGGTCGCCGCCGCGCAGCAGGGCCGCCGACGCCGGGTCGGCGAGGCGCACCGGCACGGCCACCAGGCCGTCACCGAGGCCCGCGAGCAGGCCCGGGCCGACGAGGCGCACGTCGGTCAGCGCCTCGCCGGCGCGCACCGGCCCGGCGAGCAGCCGGCCCTCGACGTCGCCCCGGGCGGTCAGCGCGCCGGCCGGCACGGCGCCGTCGGGGAGCGCCACCGGCACGAGGTCGGCCGCGGTGAGCGCCGCCCCGGCCGGCAGGTCGCGGGCCGCCGACAGCACGGCGGTGGTCGCGGGCGGCGCCGGGGCGAGCAGCGGCAGGGCGGTGGCGACCGCGCCGGCGACCAGGGCGCTGGCCAGCAGCCAGCGGCGGCGCACCGCGGCGCGCAGCAGGTCGCGCCCGAGGGCGGCGCGCTGCCGCCGCTCGCGCGCGGCCGTCGTGCTCACGGCAGCTGCAGCGGGACGGTCAGGCCCTCGAGGGCGCGGGCGCACAGGCAGTCGCGGTCGTCGGGGAGCTCGGCCAGCACGCGGGTCATGAGCGCGCGCAGCCGCGCGACGTTCTGCCCGAAGAAGGCGAAGACGTCGGCCGCGGTCACGGCCTCGGCGGCCTCCACGCCGGCGTCGTGGTCGGTGACGAGGGCGACCGCGGTGTAGCAGAGCTCGAGCTCGCGGGCCAGCACGGCCTCGGGGTGGCCCGTCATGTTGACGACCGACCAGCCCGCCGCGGCGTAGGACCGGCTCTCGGCACGCGTGGAGAAGCGCGGCCCGTCGATGACGACCATCGTGCCGTCGGCGCTCACCGGCCAGCCCTCGTCGGCGGCCAGCCGCGCGGCGACCGCCCGGCCGCGCGGGCAGTAGGGGTCGGCGAACGAGACGTGCACGGCGCCGGTGTCGTAGAAGGTCTGCGCGCGCCCGCCGGTGCGGTCGACCAGCTGGTCGGGCACGACGAGCGCGCCGGGCCCGAGGTGCGGCTGCAGCCCGCCGACCGCGCACGGGGCGAGCACCTGGCGGACGCCGAGCGCGCGCAGCGCCCAGAGGTTCGCGCGGTAGGGGATGCGGTGCGCCGGGAAGCGGTGGTCGCGGCCGTGCCGCGGCAGGAAGGCCACCCGGCGCCCGGCGACCGTGCCGACGGTGACCGGCTCGCTCGGGTCGCCGTACGGCGTCTCGACCGGCACCTGCTCGGCGTCGTCGAGGAAGTCGTAGAAGCCGGAGCCGCCGATGACGGCCAGGTCGGCGCGCGGTGTCGTCACGCCGCCGACCCTAGGGCGCGCGGTGCGCCGCCCGGCGCGTCCACACCCCGGGGCCGGGGCTGGACGCGACCGTCAGGAGGTGCTGGTCGCCGCCGGCGTGCTGCCGCTCGTGGTGGCGGGCTTCGCGTCGGCCTTCTTGGGCTCCGGCTTGCTGTCGCCCCCGCCGGACGACTCGCCCTTGGCCGGGGCGTCCTTGGCCGAGCCGCTGCCGCGGGAGTCGGTCTTGTAGAAGCCCGAGCCCTTGAAGACGACGCCGACCGCGGAGAAGACCTTGCGCAGGCGGCCGCCGCACGTCGGGCACTCGGTGAGCGCCGCGTCGCTGAAGGACTGCACGGCCTCGAGCGGGGTCCCGCAGTCCGTGCACGTGTACTGGTACGTCGGCACCGTCCGCCTCCTGTTGGCGCAGTGTTGGCACTCCGAAGGGCTGAGTGCCAAGTCTAGTGCGTCGTGACCCGGGAGGTCATGGACGCGCAGCACGGGCCGCGCGACGCTCCCGGCATGGGGCGCGAGGACGTGGCGGCGGGGCTGGGACTGCTGGTGGGCGCCGGGGCGGCCGTCGCGCCCGGGGCGCTCGCGAGGGCGTACGGGCTGGGGCCGCTCGGCGGCGGCGGCGCGCTGGGCTGGCGGCTGTTCGCCGGGCGCAACCTCCTGCTGGCCGCCGCCGCGCTGCAGGGGCGGCCGTGGGCGCGCCAGGCGGTGCTCGCCCTGCAGCTGCCCGACCAGGCGGCCTTCGCGCACGGGCTGGCGACCGGCGCGCTCCCGCGTCGCTCGGCGCTGCTGGCGATGGCGACGTCCGCCGCCGTGGCGGCGCTGGCGTGGCCGCAGGCTCAGCCGGTGCGCGCGTCCCTGGGTGCGGTGTCCCTGGGTGCGGTGTCCCTGCGTGCGGTGGCCCCCCGCGAGGCGTCGGGGTGGGCGGCGACGAGGTCGGCGCGCGCCCGGGCGACCCGCGACCGGATCGTGCCGACCGGCACGTCGCAGGCCTCCGCCGCCTCGGCGTAGGACAGCCCCAGCAGCTGGGTCAGCACGAAGGCGGCGCGGCGGTCGGGGTCGAGCGCCGCGAGCAGCTGGTCCTCGTCGACCGCGCCGACGGCCGGCGGCACCTGCTCGCGCGGGTGGGCGAGCAGCCGCTCGGACAG
>CANKBT010000039.1 GCA_947479995.1 Frankiaceae bacterium
CGACGGTCACGCGCGCGGGCGCCGCACGGCGAACGGGCCGAGCGCCAGCAGGTCCACCGGCGCCGAGCCGAAGCACTCCAGCGCGTCGCGCGGGTCGTCGACCATCGGCCGGCCCGCGGTGTTGAGCGAGGTGTTGACCACGACCGGCACGCCGGTGCGCGCCGCGAAGGCCTCGAGCATGCGGGCGACGAGCGGCTCCTCGGCCGGGTCGACGGTCTGCACGCGCGCGCTGCCGTCGACGTGCGTGACGACCGGGATGCGCTCGCGCCACGCGGGCTTCACGTCGTGCGTGAAGAGCATGTACGGCGACGGCAGCGGGCCCTCGAAGACCTCGTGCGCGCGGTCGGCGAGCACCATGGGCGCGACCGGCCGGAACTGCTCGCGGCCCTTGACGTCGTTCATGCGCTCGAGGTTGCGCGCGTGCCCGGGGTGGGCGAGCAGCGAGCGGTGGCCGAGCGCGCGCGGGCCGTACTCGCTGCGCCCCTGGAACCACGCGACGACGCCGTCGGCGGCCAGGCACTGCGCCACCTCGTCGGCGATGTCGTCGGGCCGCGTGTAGGGCACCTGCGCCGTGGTCAGCCACGCCTCGAGCTCGTCGTCGCTCCAGCCGCGGCCGAGCGCCGCGGTGGGCATCGGCGTGGTGCGGTCGCCGAGCGCGTGCGCGACGTGCAGCGCGCTGCCGAGCGCGGTGCCGCTGTCGCCGGCGGCGGGCTGCACCCACACGTGCTCGAACGGCGTCTCGCGGGCGATGCGGCTGTTGGCGACGCAGTTGAGGGCGACGCCGCCGGCCATGGTCAGCACGCTCTCGCCCGTGCGCCGGTGCAGGTCGGCGGCGAGCTCGACGAGCACCTCCTCGACGCGCTTCTGCACGCTGCTGGCGAGGTCGGCGTGGTCGCGGTCGACGTCGTCGCCGCCCTTGCCGACGCGCTTGACGAAGCTGCCCCAGTCGACGGGGTCGGTGCGGAAGCCGCCGTCGCCCGTCGTGCGGACCAGCTCGCGCAGCTCCGGCAGCCACCGCGGCGTGCCGTACGACGCCATGGCCATGACCTTGTACTCGTCGGACGAGCGGCGGAAGCCCAGGTGCTCGGTGACGTCCTCGTAGAGAAGGCCGAGCGAGTGCGGCAGCTCCTGCTGGAACAGCACCTCGAGGTCGCCGTCGCGGCAGTGGCCCGCGAGGTGGCTGTGCCGCTCGCCGCGGCCGTCGAGCACGAGCACCGCCGAGCTGCGGTGCGGGGCGGCGAGGTAGGCGCTCGCGCCGTGCGCGACGTGGTGCGGCACGAAGCGCACGACCGCCGGGTCGAGCCCGGGCAGCGCGGTGCGCAGGAACAGCGGCGCGCGCTCGGCGTAGAGCGTGCGCAGCCCCTCCCAGGTGTCGTCGAGCACCGAGTCGTACGGCCGGCACAGCGTCGGGTCGTACGAGTAGGCGACGGCGTCGAGGTCCTCGGGCGCCAGGCCGGCCTCCGCGAGGCACCACGACATCGCCTGGGCGGGGAGCTCCCACGCCGCGAACGGCACGTTGTCGTGGCCGTGCTTGCGGCGCGAGAAGCGCTCCTCCTCCGCCGCGGCGACGACCACGCCGTCGACGACCAGCGCGGCGGCCGGGTCGTGGAAGACGGCGTTGAGGCCGAGGACGGCGCTCACGGCCAGCTGCCCTCCCACGCGGACGCCACGACGAGCTCCTTGATCTCGCAGCCGGGCGGCTGCGTGAGCACGTGCAGCACCGTCGCGGCGACGTCCTCGGGCCGGTTGAGCTTGGCGTCCGGGCCGGGCTTGTACTGCTCCTCGCGGTCGTCGAAGAACGCCGTGTGCATGCCGCCGGGCGTGAGCAGCGTGACGCCGACCTCGCCCTTGAGCTCGCTCTGCAGGCCGCGGGTGAAGCCGACGACGCCGAACTTGCTGGCGCAGTACGCGGTGGCGTCCGGGAAGACGCGGTGGCCGAGCGTGGAGGCGACGGTGACGACCTTGCCGCCGCTCTGCTTGAGGTACGGCAGCGAGGCGCGCACGACGGCCGCCGTGCCGAGCAGGTTGACCATGACGACCTTGTCCCACTCCTCGCCGGGGACGTCGACGAGCGCGCCGCAGCGGTCGGTGCCCGCGGCGGTGACGACGGCGTCGAGCGTGCCGCCGGCGCCGTCGACGAGGCGGCGGACCGCCTGCTCGGCGGCGCGGGTGTCGGACAGGTCGACGACCTCGTGCGGCACGTCGGGCACCGGCACGCGGTCGAGCGCGAGCGGGCGGCCACCGGCCTCGCGGACGGCGGCGGCGACGGCGGCGCCCAGGCCGCTCGCCGCACCGGTGATCAGGACGGAGCCGAGCTGCGACACGCAGCCTCCTCGATGAGTCGTGTGGTGGACCGGCCGTCGACGTAGGGCAGGACGACCGCTTGGCCGCCCCACGCCTCGACGACCGGCGCCTCGGGGAGGTCCCCGAGGGCGTAGTCCCCGCCCTTGGCGAAGACGTCGGGCCGCAGCTCGGAGAGCACGCGCGACGGCGTGTCCTCGTCGAAGACGGCGACGGCGTCGACGCAGGCGAGCCCGCGCAGGACGAGCGCGCGGTCGTGCTGGTCCTGCAGGGGCCGGGTCGGCCCCTTCAGGCGGCGCACCGAGTCGTCGCTGTTGAGGCAGACGACCAGGCAGTCGCCGAGCGCGCGCGCCTGCTGCAGGACGGCGACGTGGCCGGCGTGCAGCAGGTCGAAGCAGCCGCCGGTGGCGACGACGGTGCCGCCGGCGGCGCGCACGCGGGCGACGACGGAGGCGGCGTCCTCGGCGCCGTGGACGACGGGGGGCGCGGCGGGGGCCTGCACGGCCGCGGCCCCGCCGGCGGCGACGAAGGCGCTCGCCGCGAGCACCGCGCCGCGGACGGCCTCCGACGGCAGAGCGCCGTCGGCGAGCAGGCCCGCGGCCGCGGAGGCGAAGCGGTCGCCGGCGCCGCACGGGTCGGGGCACGGCACCTGCGGCGCCGGCACGACGGACGGCACGCCCGGGCCGTGCACGACGAGCGCGCCGCGCGAGCCCAGGGTCACCGCGACGGCCACGGCCTCCCACTGCGCGAGCAGCGCCCGCGCCCGGGTGGTCGTGGCGGCCAGCGAGCTGCCGCCGGCGCCGGCCTCCGCCGCGTTGGGGGTGACGAGCGAGGCCCCGGCGACGGGGTCGGCGCCACGCGGGTGCGGGTCCCAGACGAGCGGGGTGCGGCCGCGGCGGCCGAGCGCGGCGCGCACGCCGGGCAGGGCGGTGACGCCCCGGCCGTAGTCGGCGACGAGCAGCCCCGCGCCCTCGGGCAGGTCGCCGGTCAGGTCGCCCGGCACGCCGCGGGCGCTGCCGCGGTCGAGCCGCAGCAGCGAGCGGCCGGCCGCGCGCACGCGCACCTTCTCGGGCGTCGGGCCGTCCAGCCCGAGGTCGACCACCTCGACGCCCTCGCGGGCGAGCAGGGCGGCGAGCTCGCGGCCGGCAGCGTCCTGCGACAGGGCGGTGACGAGCACGACGTCGCGGCCGTCGCGGGCGGCGAGCAGCGCGGCGAGGCCCGCGCCGCCGGGGCGGGAGACCTCCTCCGGCTCGTCGACGACCGGCACCGGCGCGTCGGGGCAGAGCCGGTCGACGGTGCCGACCAGGTCGCGGTCGAGCAGGGCGTCGCCGACGACGACCAGGCGGCCGCTCACGTGACCGCCGTGAGCTCGGCCGGGTCGGCCGGCGCCGCCGTCGCGGCCTCGACGGCCAGGTCGACCGCGGCGCAGAGCAGGTGCACGGCGACCTGGTGCACCTCCTGCACGGTGGCGGTCGAGGCGGCGGTGACCACGAGCGCCTCGTCGGCGCGCTCGGCGGCCGGGTTGGGGCCGGCGCCGGTCATCGCCCAGGTGGTCAGCCCGGCCTCGCGGCCGGCCTGGAGCGCGGCGAGGACGTTGCCGCTGAAGCCGCTGGTCGACAGCACGAGCAGCACGTCGCCCGGGCGGCCGTGGGCACGCACCTGGCGGGCGAAGCCCTCGTCCCAGCCGTAGTCGTTGGCGATGGCCGTGAGCGAGCTGGTCTCGGCGTGCAGCGACAGCGCCGACAGCGCCGGGCGGTCGTCGCGGTAGCGGCCGACGAGCTCGGCGGTGAGGTGTTGTGCCTGCGCGGCGCTGCCGCCGTTGCCGGCCACGAGCAGCCGGCCGCCGCCGAGCAGGACGGGCGCGAGCCGGCGGCCCCAGCCGTCGACGAGGTCGACGTCGAGGTGCGGCAGGGCCTCGAGCAGGGCCGCGACGTGGTCGTGGCCCGAGAGGAGCGGTGCGGTCATGACGAGACCCCCTGGGAGAGCGGACGGGAACGGCTGTCGAGCAGGTCGGCGTACGCCTGGAGGGTCATCGCGGCGACGCGGTCCCAGGAGTAGCGGGTGCGCACGCGGGAGACGGCGGCGCGGGCGAGGCCGCGTCGCCAGGTCTCGTCGTCGAGCACGGCGCGGTAGGCGTCGGCGACGGCGGCGGGCGAGCGGGGCGGCACGTGCAGGCCGGTGCCGCCGTCGACGACGGTGTCGACGAGGCCGCCGACCGCAGACGCGACGACCGGCACGCCGCAGGCCATGGCCTCCAGCGGCACGATGCCGAACGGCTCGTACCAGGGCACGCAGACCGCGAGGTCGGCCGAGCGGAACAGCGCGGGCAGGTCGTCGCGGGCGACCTGCCCGAGGAAGCGCACGCGGTCGGCGACGCCGGCGTCGGCCGCGACGGCGCGCAGCCGCGCGACCTCGGGGTCGGTGGCGAGGTCCTCGGCGCGGGGGCCGCCGGCGACGAGCAGCTCGGTGTCGGGGCCGCCGCCGGCGCGCAGCAGGCCGAGCGCCTCGATGGCGTGGCCGACGCCCTTGCGGGCGACCAGCCGGCCGACGCTCACCACGCGCCGCAGGCCCGGCGTGCGCTCGAGCTGCGGGCCGCGCGGGGAGAACAGGCCGAGGTCGACGCCGCAGGGCACGACCGAGACGCGGGAGCGCTCGGCGCCCAGGCGCAGCAGCTCGAAGACCTCGTCGGTGCAGGTGGCCACGATGCGGTCGGCGCCGCGCACGAGGTCGCGCTCGACCTGCGCGCGGTCGGCCGGGCTGGTGTCAAGCTCGCCCTGGTGGCGCCGCTTGACGACGCCGAGCGCGTGGAAGGTGTGCGTGACCGGGATGCCGAGGCGCGAGGCGGCCGCGACGGCCGCCCAGCCGCTCATCCAGAAGTGCGCGTGCACGACGTCAGGGCGGTCCTGCTTCCACCGGGCGTGCAGGCCCTCGGCGAACTCCTGCATGTGCGGCCACAGGTCGTCCTTGGGCAGCGTCGCGGCCGGGCCGGCCGGCACGTGGTCGACCACCGCGCCCTGCGCGAGCGCGACCCGCTGCGGCAGGTCGGCGGCGTCGCGCCGGGTGTGCACGACCACGTCGGCGCCGCGGGCCGCCAGGGCCTTGGACAGCGCGGCGACGTGGACGTTCTGCCCGCCCGCGTCGACCCCTCCGAGGACCGCGAGCGGGCTCGCGTGCTCCGACACCATGGCGACTCTCATGCGACCTCCGTCCAGGGGCCGCCAGGGGTCGGGCGGCGGTGGGGCAGCGAGCGCACGGCCGCCACGACCTCGTCGGGCGCGACGCCCTCGAGGCAGGGGTGGCCGGGCACGGGGCACGCGCGGGCGCGGGTGAGCGCGCACGCGGCCGTCTGGTCGCCGAGCAGCACGTGCGGCACGGCCCAGGGGCGCCACCGCTCGGCCGGCACGACCGGCGCGAACAGCGACACCACGGGCGTGCCGACGGCGGCCGCGAGGTGGGCCGGGCCGGTGTTGCCGACGACGACGGCGTCGGCGTCGCGCAGCACCGCGGCCAGCACGGGCAGCGGCGTGGCGCCGCCCAGGTCGAGGGCCCGGTCGCCGGCCACCTGCGCGGTCAGCGCGCGCTCGCCGGGGCCGCCGGTGACCACGACGCGGGCGCCCTGGTCGGCCAGCGCGGCGACGGCGCGCGCCGCCCACTCCGGCGACGGGGCGCGGGCGGGCACCGAGGCGCCGGGGTGCACGACGACGTACGGCCCCGGGCCGACGAGCGCGGCCACCTCGGCCGGGGCCGGCAGGTCGTCGCGGACGGCGAGCCCGCCCGCGTCGCCGTCGGGGAGGCGGTGCCCGGCGGCCTCGGCGAGCGAGAGCATCCGCTGCGCCTCGTGCAGGCCCTCCTCGGGCAGGCGGTGGCGCAGGTCGAGCAGCGCGCCGGGGTAGTCCTCGCTCACGGCGCCGACCCACGGCACGCCGGCCATCCGCAGCACGAGCGCCGTGGGCAGCGGGCTCTGGTGGTACGACGTGAGCACGAGCGCCCGGTCGGCGCCCACGGAGCGCAGCTCGGCGACCACCGCGGCGACCGCCTCGGCGGTGACGGGCTCGGGCTCCGGGTCGATCCACGGGCAGCGCCAGACGCGCACCTCGTCGACGCCCGGCAGCAGCCGCGCGGCGGCCTCGCCGCGCGGGCCGCACACGAGCACGACCCGGTCGCCGCTCGCCGCCACGGCGCGCACGGCGGGCCCGGACAGCAGCACGTCGCCGTCGCTGTCGAGGCGCAGGACGAGGGTGGTGCGGCTCATGCGGTCTCGCCCAGCAGGAGGTCCACCGCGGCCGCGAGGTCGGGCACGACCTCGGGTGCGGCTGCCACCTCCTCCGGGCGGGTGACCGCGGTCGGGACCAGCACCGGGCGGGCCCCCGCGGCCAGGGCGGCGCCGACGTCCGCCCCGATGTCGCCGATGACCGCGCAGCGCTCCGGCGCGACGCCGAGCGCGGCGGCCGCCTCGAGCACGAGGCCGGGCGCGGGCTTGCGGCAGGCGCAGCCGTCCTCCGGGCCGTGCTCGCAGACGTGGAAGGTGCCCAGCGGGCCGACCAGCTCGACCAGGCGGGCGTTGACCGCGTCGACCTGCGCGCGGGTGAGCAGCCCGCGGGCGACGCCGCTCTGGTTGCTCACCACGGCGGTCGGGACGCCGGCGGCGCGCAGCCGGTCGAGCGCCTCGCGGGCGCCGTCGACGAGCACGACGCGGTCGGGGTCGCCGTTGTAGGGCACGTCGACGACCAGGGTGCCGTCGCGGTCCAGCAGGACCGCCGACGGCCTCGTCCCCGGTGTCGAGGCGTGATCACGGCGCACGAGCAGCGGCTCCCCACCTGGGGGCGGCCCAAACGAGGCGGTCACCCGGCGGCAGCCCGCTGCAGGACGGCCAGCCAGTCGTCGGCGAAGCGCCCGATGCCGAAGCGCTCGGCCGCGGTGCGCTTGGCCCCGCGGGACAGCTCGGCCGCCTCGTCGCGGTCCTCGAGCAGCCGCCGGACGTGGCCGGCGAGCCGGTCGACGTCGGTCTCGACGTAGCCGTTGACGCCGTTCTCCACCGCCGTGGCCATTTCGGTGGTGGCGAGCCCGACGACGGGCAGCCCGAGCGCCATGGCCTCGCACACCGCCAGCCCGAGCGAGGTGTAGCGGATCGGGTTGACGAAGCAGCGGTACGACGGCAGCAGCCGGTGCAGGTCGGCCAGCCGCACGTCGCCCAGCCAGTCGGCCTCCCCCTCGCCGCCCATGCCCGCGAGGTCGACCGGCACCTGCGCGGCCACCCGGTCGAACACGTCGGGCCCCAGCCGCCGCCCGCGGGTGCGCAGGTTGTTGACGACGGTGACGGCCCGCTCGCGCTCGCCGGTCCACGGCAGGTCCGGCACGTCGACGCCGTGCTCGACGACCGCGTGCGGGGTGGCGCCGCTGTCCCACATGAGGGCGTTGAAGTGCGTGACGTGGACGAGCAGGGCGCGCTCGTCCTGCACGGGGTGCAGCGCGTCGTTCGGCCAGCCGCGCGGCGGGTCGTGCTCGACGTGCACGGCGGGCAGGTCGTGGACGCGGTCGCCGAGCAGCGCGTGCCGGTCGTGCTCCCAGTTGGCGACGCTCTGGGTCAGCACGACGTCCACGTCGGCGTCGCGCACCTCGTCGGCGTCGACCTCGACCACGGTGTCGGGCCACGTGAAGGTCTCGCCCCGGCCGCCGTAGCCCGCGGGCCGCCCCGGCTTGACCGGCAGCACCCAGGTCACCGGCACGTGGCTCAGGTACTGTAGGTAGGAGCCGTGGACGTGCCACGTGAGGATCCGCACGCGGCGCCCCTCCCCGCGCGCCGCCGCTCCATGCCGAAGATCGTCGACTTCTCCTCGCGACGTTGACGACGCCCCGCACGGGGTAGCGGCGCTGCATGACCGCGACCCTGTCCCCGCCCGCCGACGCCCTCTCCCCCGCCGACGTCCTGGAGGTGCACGACCCCGCCACCGGCGAGGTGGTCGGCACCGTGCCGGTCGCGGGCGAGCAGGAGGTGGCGGACGCCGTCGCCCGGGCCGTCGCGGCCGCTCCCGGCTGGGCGCGCACCTCCCCCGGCGACCGCGCGGCGCTGCTCAAGGCCGGCGCGCGCCGGCTGCGCGCCCGCGTCGACGAGATCGCCGAGGTGCAGAGCCGCGAGGGCGGCAAGCCGCTCGGCGACAGCCGCGGCGGCGTCGAGGCCGGCATCGGCACCCTGGAGCAGTACGCCGAGCTCGGCCCGCTGCACCGCGGGCGCTCGCTGCAGGGCGGGTGGGGCGCGACCGACCTCGTCGTGCACGAGCCGCGCGGCGTGGTCGCCGTGCTGACGCCCTGGAACGACCCGGTGGCGATCGTGCTGCAGGGCGCGGCCGCGGCGCTCGCCGTCGGCGACGTCGTCGTGCTCAAGCCCAGCGAGCGCACCCCCCTCTGCGGCCAGCTCGTCGCCGAGGTGCTCGGCGAGGACCTGCCGCCCGGCGTGCTGCAGGTGCTGCACGGCGACGGCCGCACCGGCGCCGCGCTCGCCGCCTCGCCGGACGTCGACGTCGTCTACCACGTCGGGTCGTCCGTGACCGGCCGCGCGATCGCCGAGGTCTGCGCCCGCACCGGCGCGCACGCCGTGCTCGAGGGCGGCGGCAAGGACCCGTGCGTCGTCGACGCCGGCGTCGACCCGGTCTGGGCCGCCGAGCAGGTCGCGATGGGCGCCTTCGCCAACGCCGGCCAGATCTGCGTGTCGGTCGAGCGGGTCTACGTGCACGCCGACGTCGCCGAGCCGTTCCTGCAGGCGCTCGTCGCGCAGGCCGAGAGCCGCCGGCTCGGCGGCTGGGACGACCCGGCCACCACCATGGGCCCGATGGTCGACCGCACCCAGCGCGGCGTCGTCGAGGCGCACGTCGCCGACGCCGTGCGCCAGGGGGCCACCGTGCTCGCCGGCGGCGTCACCCCCGAGGGCCCCGGCGCCTTCTACCCGGCCACCGTGCTCACCGGCTGCACCGACGACATGGCGGTCGTGCGCGAGGAGACCTTCGGCCCGGTCGCCGCGGTCGCCGTCGTCGACAGCTTCGACGCGGCGCTCGAGGCGGCCAAGCGCTCGGCGTACGGCCTGGCCGGCACGGTGCTCACGGCCGACATGGAGCACGCCCAGCGGGCGGTGCGCGAGCTGCCGGTCGGCACGGTCAAGGTCAACGCCGTCTTCGGCGGCGCGCCCGGCGGCGCGGCGCACCCGGGCCCCGGCTCGGGCCAGGGCCTGGGCTACGGCCCGGAGCTGCTCGACGAGCTGACGCGCTGCAAGGTCGTGCACTGGGAGCCGGCGCCCCGCCCGGCCGCCGGCTGACCGCCCCGCACCTGCCGCCCCGGGGCGGCCCGCGCGGGCGGGCCGCCTCAGAGCGCGCCCCTGAGGTGCGTCATGCGCACCGGCGCGCCCGCGACCCGCACGACGGCGATGACGTCGAAGCGCAGCGCACGGGTGCCCGGCGGCCGGTGCTCGGCGAGCCACTGCCCGGCCAGCACCCGCAGCCGCTGCGCCTTGACCCGGCCGACGGCCTCGGCCGGGTGGCCGTAGCCGGTGCCGCTGCGCGTCTTGACCTCGACGAACACGACCGTGCCGTCGCCCTCGACGGCCACCACGTCGAGCTCGCCGGAGCGCGTGCGCCAGTTGCGGGCGAGCACGCGGGCGCCGCCCGCCTCGAGGTGCTGCACGGCGAGGTCCTCGCCCCACCGCCCCAGCTCCGCCCGCGTCGTCACGCCCCGACGGTGCCGCCCAGCGCCCGGGCGCCGCGGGCCGCCCCGGGCGGCTGTGGACGGGCGCGCCGCTGTGGACGGCCCCCTCGACGGGGGACGGCGGCGCCGCCTAGGGCCGCGCGCCCCGCACGACGGTCTGCTGCTCGCTGGTGCCCTCGGCGCTCTGCGAGGCCGGCACGGCGACGCCCTGGCTCTCGCCGGGCACCGGCCGGGTGCCGCCGGGCTGCATGGCGCGCTCGCCGGCCGACGGGTCGGTGCCGACGTGCTCGGCCGGGTCGGTCGACGGCGCCCGGCTGACGCTCTCGGACGACGGGTGAGACGGGTGCGACGGCTGGCGCCCCGCGGCCGGGTGCGACGGGGCCTGCGGGTCGGCCGCGCCGACGTTCATCGACGACAGGTCCGGCGCCTCGCGCTCGGCGCGAGGGTCGGCCTCGTGCTCGACGGTCGCCTCGGGCTCGGCCTTGCCCTGGTTGGTGTCGGGCGAGCCCTGGCCCCCCGGCTCCGTGCGGCCCTCGAGCGTCACGGGGCCCTCGCCCCGGGTGTCCTGCGGCTGGCTGGCGTCCCCGGCTGTGGTCATGACGGGCGCGTACCCGCCGCACCGGCCCGGGAAGCGGGCCGGGTCAGCCGTTCGGCAGCTCGAGGTCGGGCTTCTCGAGCTTCTCGACGTTGACGTCCTTGAAGGTCAGCACCCGCACCGACTTCACGAACCGCGCCGGGCGGTACATGTCCCACACCCAGGCGTCGCCGAGCGTGAGCTCGAACCACACCTCGCCGTCGCTGCTGCGCGGCTGCACGTCGACGCTGTTGGCGAGGTAGAAGCGGCGCTCGGTCTCGACGACGTAGTCGAACTGCCGGACGATGTCGCGGTACTCCCGGTAGAGCTGCAGCTCCATCTCGGTCTCGTACTTCTCGAGGTCCTCGGCGGACATCAGGCGCTCGTCCTCACCGGTGCGGTCGGCATCGGCCCAGTCTGCCGTACGCAGGCCCGGACGTTGACGTAGCTGAAGCGGTGCTCCGGGCACGGGCCGTGCGCGGCCATCGCCGCCTGGTGCTCGGGCGTGGAGTAGCCCTTGTGCACCTCGAAGCCGTACGCCGGGTGCTGGCGCGCCAGGTCGACCATGATCCGGTCGCGCGTCACCTTGGCGACGACCGAGGCGGCGGCGACGCACGCCGCCACCCGGTCGCCCTTCCACACCGCGAGCGTCGGCGCCGGCATGCCGGCGATCGGGAAGCCGTCGGTGAGCACGTACGACGGGCAGGGGTCGAGCCGGCCGACCGCCTGGCGCATCGCGCGGACGTTCATGACGTGCAGGCCGCAGCGGTCGACCTCCTGCGGCGGCACGACCACCACCTCCACGCCGAGGGCGCGCTCCAGCACCTCGTCGTACGCCCGCTCGCGCGCCCGCTCGGTGAGCAGCTTGCTGTCGGCCAGGCCCGGGACCTCGCCGCGGCGCCCCTCGGGCAGCACGACCGCCGCGACGACCAGCGGGCCGGCGCACGCGCCGCGCCCGGCCTCGTCGGCGCCCGCGACGTGCCGGAACCCGGAGCGCTGCAGCACCCGCTCGAAGGCCCACAGGCCGTTCTCGGTGCGCACGACCGGCCGGGGCGCGCGGATCACGGCCGCACCTGCGCGCCGCCGAGCACCCGGTCGAGCAGGTCGGGCAGCTCCGGCGGGAAGAGCACCTCGTCCGTGGCGCGCAGGGCGTCGGCGGTCCACCAGCGGTGCCCGACGACGCCGACGTCGACGTGCCCGTCGGGGCCGCTCGTGTCGAGCTCGTGCGCGTCGACGCGCAGCAGGAAGTAGTGCTCGGACTGGAGGTAGTGGTCGCCGCCGAAGACGAAGTCGGTCGTGCGGGCGTGCACCGGCGCGCCGAGCGCTGCGGCGTCGACGCGCAGCCCGGTCTCCTCGAGCAGCTCGCGCGCGGCGGCCTGCGCGGGCTCCTCGCCCTCCTCGATGCCGCCGCCGGGCGTGAACCACCACAGCCCGCGCTCGGGGGTGCTCGGGTCGCCGCCGTGCAGCAGCAGCACGCGCGCGCGGGCGTCGACCAGCACCACCCGGGCGGCGCGTCGAGGGGTCGGCCCGGTCACGCGCCCAGCCTAGGTCGGCGCGACGACGTCCCAGTCGTCGTACGGCTCGTCGACCCGCTCGCCCGCCAGCAGCCGCGGCAGCAGCGCCGGCAGCGAGCGCGGGAAGAAGCGGACCCCGGCGGTGCGGAGCTCCTCGGGCGCCCACCAGCGGGTGGCCAGGAAGGTCGCGCCCTCGTCGCGGCCGAGGTCGGTCGCCACCACCTCGGGCGGCGCGGTCAGCCGGGCCAGCCGGCCCTGCTGCGTGCTCGACCAGCGCCGGCCGACCCACGTGTACGCGACGTCCTGCGTCCACTGCAGCGGCCCGACGACCTCGGGCGGCACGACGACGCCGGTCTCCTCGCGCACCTCGCGGACGCCGGCGAGCACCGGGTCCTCGCCCGGCTCGACGCCGCCGCCGGGCAGCTCCCACCAGCGCACGCCCGGCGCGCCCGGGTCGACGCAGTCGAGCAGGAGCAGCCGGCCGTCCGGGTCGAGCACGAGCAGCCGCGAGGAGGCCCTCACGCCCGGGCGAGCCGCCTCCGGCGCAGGCCCCACAGCGGCAGCACCGTGAGCGCGCTCAGCGCGTACGGGGTGGCGGGGGCGGCCCAGCCCAGCGCGACGTCGAAGGAGTCGGGCACGCCGAGGCCGCCGACGCGGTCGAGCGGCCAGATGACGACGAAGGCGCGGCCGATGACCTCGTCCTCGGGGACGGTCGTGCGGCCGACCCGGCTGTCGCCGGAGTTGGAGCGGTGGTCGCCCATGACCCAGAGCCGGCCCTCGGGCACGAGCACGCCGGGGGCGCCGACCGGGCAGGAGGCCTCGGACTCGCCCGCCTCGCAGAACGGCGTGAGGCTCGGGGCGTCGCCCGGAAACAGGTAGTCGCCCTCGTCGAGCGCGACCGGCGCGCCGCCCTCGGGCTGCACCGTCACGCGGCCCTCGGCGTCGCAGCACATGACGCGGTCGCCGGGCAGGCCGATGACGCGCTTGATGTAGTCCTCCTCGCCCGGCGCGCCGAAGCCGAGGAACTGGCTGACGCGGCCGAGCAGGCCCGGCTCGGCGAACTGCGGCCGGTCGGGGTCGGGCGCGGTGCCGGCGAGCGAGGTGCTGGCGTCGAAGACGACGACCTCGCCGCGGCGGATGTCGCGGAAGTCGTAGACCAGCTTGTTGACCAGCACCCGGTCGTCCTGCAGCAGGGTGTTGTTCATCGAGCCGGACGGGATGTAGAAGGCCTGCACGAGGAAGCCCTTGATGAGCAGGGCGAGGCCGAGCGCGATGACGAGCAGGACCGGCAGCTCCTTCCAGAAGCTGCCGCCCTTCCTGCGCGGGGCCGCCGGCGCGTCGGCCGCAGCGGGCTCGGGGGCGTCGTCCTGCCGGGTCACGGCGTCCTCGCTCATCGGGTCGACACTAACGGTGCGGTGCCGGTGCGGTCCGGACGCGCCGACGGCGCCGCGCCCCGGGTCGGGGTCGCGGCGCCGTCGGCGTGCGCGGGGTGCGTCAGCTCTTGGCCGCTGCCGGCACCGTCTCGCGCTTCTCCTTGATCTTGGCCTTCTTGCCGCGGAGCTCGCGCAGGTAGTAGAGCTTCGCGCGGCGGACGTCACCGCGGGTGACGACCTTGATGTCCTCGATGACGGGCGTGTGCACCGGGAAGGTGCGCTCGACGCCGACGCCGAAGCTCACCTTGCGGACGGTGAACGTCTCGCGGTTGCCGCCGCCCTGGCGGCGGATGACGACGCCCTGGAAGCGCTGCACGCGCGAGCGCGAGCCCTCCACGACGCGCACGCCGACGTCGAGCGTGTCCCCGGGTCGGAAGTCGGGGATGTCGCTGCGCAGCTGCGCGGCGTCGAGCGCGTCGAGGGTGTGCATGGCGGGGTCGCTCCGTCGTCGGTGTCGGGGTGGGGCGTGGGGCGGGCGGCGGTCACGCAGCGCCCAGCAGCCCTCTACTCTGCCACACCCCGCGGCGCGGCCTCCAGCGCGCGGGCCTCGGCCAGCACTGCGCGGTCGCGGTCGTCGAGCGCGAGCCGGTCGAGCAGGTCGGGGCGGCGGGCCGCCGTGCGGCGCAGCGCCTCGTCGCGCCGCCAGCGCGCGATCCGCGCGTGGTCGCCCGACAGCAGCACCGGCGGCACCTCGCGCCCCTGCCACACCGGCGGCCGGGTGTACGACGGCCCCTCGAGCAGGCCGGCGCTGAAGGAGTCGTCCTCGTGCGAGGCGGCGTTGCCGAGCACGCCCGGCAGCAGCCGGGCGACCGCCTCGACGACGACGAGCACGGCGACCTCGCCGCCGGCGAGCACGTAGTCGCCGAGCGACAGCTCGCGCACGGGCATGCGCTCGGCGGCGTGCTCGACGACGCG
>CANKBT010000040.1 GCA_947479995.1 Frankiaceae bacterium
CCGAGCAGCGCCGCGCGGGCGTTGTCGGTCTTCTCGCCGAGGAACTCGAACGAGACCGCCAGCGCGAGGAACTCGCCGAGCGAGTCCCAGCGCAGGTAGTCCTCCTTGACGAGCTGCTGGACGTGCTTGGGGGCCGAGCCGCCGGCGCCCGTCTCGAACAGCCCGCCGCCCTGCATGAGCGGCACGATCGACAGCATCTTGGCGCTCGTGCCGAGCTCGAGGATCGGGAACAGGTCGGTGAGGTAGTCGCGCAGCACGTTGCCGGTGACCGAGATGGTGTCCTCGCCGCGGCGGGCCCGCTCGAGGGTGTAGCGCGTCGCCTCGGCGACGTCCTTCACCTCGATGACCAGGCCCTCGACGTCCTCCTCGGCGAGGTACGCGCGGACCTTCGCCAGCACCTGCGCGTCGTGCGCGCGCGTCTCGTCGAGCCAGAAGACGGCGGGCGCGCCGGTCGCGCGGGCGCGCCGCACGGCCAGCTGCACCCAGTCGCGGATGGGCGCGTCCTTGGTCTGGCACGCGCGGAAGACGTCGCCCGCCTCGACCTGCTGCTCGAGCAGGACGGCGCCGCCGGCGTCGACGACGCGGACGGTGCCCGGCGCGCTGACCTCGAAGGTCTTGTCGTGGCTGCCGTACTCCTCGGCCTTCTGGGCCATGAGGCCGACGTTCGGCACCGAGCCCATGGTGGTCGGGTCGAAGGCGCCGTGCGCCTGGCAGTCCTTGACCGTCGCGTCGTAGAGCGCGGCGTAGGACGAGTCCGGGATGACGAACTTGGTGTCCTGCTGCTGGTCGTCGGCGTTCCACATCTGCCCCGACGTGCGGATCGCCGCCGGCATCGACGCGTCGATGATGACGTCGCTCGGCACGTGCAGGTTGGTGATGCCGCGCGCCGAGTCGACCTGCGCGAGCGCGGGGCCGGTCTCGTACGCCCGCGTGATCGCGGCCTCGACCGCCGCGCGGCGGTCGGCCGGGAGCTTCGCGACGTCGGAGAGCACGCCGCCGAGGCCCTGGTTGGGGTCGGCCCCGACCTGCGCGAGGTCGTCGGCGAACTCGGCGAAGACGTCGGCGAAGTAGGCGCGCACGACGTGGCCGAACACGATGGGGTCCGAGACCTTCATCATCGTGGCCTTGAGGTGCACCGAGAACAGCACGCCGCGGTCCTTGGCGTCCTGCACCTGCTCGGCGAGGAAGGCCCGCAGGGCGGCGACGCGCATGACGGCGGTGTCGACGACCTCGCCCTCCTGCACGGCGAGGCCGTCCTTGAGCACGGTCGTCGTGCCGTCGGCGCCGACGTGCTCGATGCGCAGCGTCGTCGCGGCGGGGATCGTCGTGCTGTTCTCCGAGTGGCGGAAGTCGCCGTCGGACATCGTCGCGACGTGGCTCGCCGAGTCGCTGCTCCACGCGCCCATCGAGTGCGGGTGCGAGCGGGCGTACGCCTTGACCGACGCGGGTGCGCGCCGGTCGGAGTTGCCCTCGCGCAGCACCGGGTTGACCGCGCTGCCCTTGACGCCGTCGTACGCCGCCCGCGCCGCCCGCTCCGCGTCGGTCTGCGGGTCCTCCGGGTAGTCGGGGACCGCGTGGCCGGCGGCCTGCAGCTCGGCGATCGCGGCCTTGAGCTGCGGCACCGAGGCGCTGATGTTCGGCAGCTTGATGATGTTGGCGTCGGGCGTCTTGGCCAGCTCGCCGAGCTCGCCCAGGGCGTCGGGCGCGAGGTCGAACGCCGCGAGCACGCGGCCGGCGAGCGAGATGTCGCGCGTCTCCACGTCGACGCCCGCCTTGCCGGCGTACGCCTGCAGCACGGGCAGCAGCGAGTGCGTGGCGAGCGCGGGCGCCTCGTCGGTGTACGTGTAGATGATCTTCATGGACGAGGCCATCAGATCAGGCCGAGCTCGCGCACGGCGTCGCGCTCGTCGCTGAGCTCCTGCACCGAGGCGTCGATGCGCTGGCGCGAGAAGTCGCTGACCTCGACGCCCTGCACGATCTCCCACTCGCCGCCCCGCGAGGTGACGGGGAACGACGAGATGAGGCCCTCGGGCACGCCGTACGAGCCGTCGCTCATGATCGCCGCGGACGTCCAGCTGCCCTCGGGGGTGCCGTTGACCCAGTCGTAGACGTGGTCGACGGCGGCGTTCGCGGCGCTGGCCGCCGACGACGAGCCGCGCCACTCGATGATCTCGGCGCCGCGCTTGGCGACCTTGGGGATGAACTCGCCCTCGGCCCAGGCGCGGTCGACGACCTCGAGCGCCGGGCGCCCGCCGATCGTCGCGCGGGTGACGTCGGGGTACTGCGTGGCGCTGTGGTTGCCCCAGATGGTGACGCCGTCGACGTCGGCGACCGCGGCGCCGCTCTTCTTGGCCAGCTGCGCGACCGCGCGGTTGTGGTCGAGGCGGGTCATCGCGGTGAAGCGCGAGCCGGGCACGTCGGGGGCGTGCGAGGCGGCGATGAGGGCGTTGGTGTTGGCCGGGTTGCCGACCACCAGCACGCGCACGTCGTCGGCGGCACCGGCGTTGATGGCCTCGCCCTGCGGCTTGAAGATGCCGCCGTTGGCCGAGAGCAGGTCGCCGCGCTCCATGCCCGCGGTGCGCGGGCGGGCGCCGACGAGCAGCGCGACGTTGACGCCGTCGAAGGCCGTCGTGGCGTCGTCGGTGATGTCGATCGACTGCAGCAGCGGGAACGCGCAGTCGTCGAGCTCCATCGCGGTGCCCTCGGCGGCCTTGAGGGCCGGCGGGATCTCGAGCAGGCGGAGCGCGACCGGGCGGTCGGGGCCGAGCAGCTGGCCGGAGGCGATGCGGAACAGCAGCGCGTAGCCGATCTGGCCGGCGGCTCCTGTGACGGTGACGGTGGTGGCGGTGCCAGCCATGAGCGAGGGCTCCTGATCCGGGTGTCGGGGGTCGGGCGCGAGCAGCCCGAGCGTACGAGGACGGGAGGGGTCTGCCCTCAGCGGGCCTCGGGGACGCTCGTCGCCAGCGCGACGAGCCCGAGGCCGAGCACCAGCAGCACCGCGGCGTCGAACGGCCGGGTGCGCACGACCAGCCAGCCGGCCCGGCGCACGGGCAGCGCGAGCCGCAGCACCGCGGCCAGCAGCACGCCGCCGGCCATGACGTACGCGCCGAGGCGCCACTCGACGAGCACGGCGAGCAGCAGGCCGGCGCCGACCACGCCGAGCACCGCCCAGGTCGGCCCCTCGGTCGTGCGCGTCGCGGTCACCATGCGCTCACGACCGGCGCCGCTCGGCCGCCTCGACGCAGTTGCGGAACAGCATGGCGACGGTCGTCGGCCCGACGCCGCCGACGCGCGGGGTGATCGCGCCGGCCTTGGCCTCGCAGGCCTCGTCGACGTCGGGCAGCAGCCGGCGGCCCTCGTAGCGGACGCCGCCTCCGACGACGACCGCGCCCTCGCTGATGTGCTCGGGCTGCAGGATGCCGGGCACCCCGACCGCGGCCACGACGACGTCGGCGCGGCGCGTGTAGTCGGCCCAGTCCGGCACGCCGGTGTGCACGACCGTGACGGCGGCGTTCGCGGTCGGCCGCTTCTGCGACAGCAGCAGGGCGAGCGGCCGGCCGAGCGTGGTGCCGCGGCCGAGGATGCAGACCTCGCGCCCGGAGACGGGGACGCCGTGGTGCGCGAGCAGCGCCTCGATGCCCGCGGGCGTGCAGGGCACCGGCCCCGGCATGCCGAGCGCGAGCCGTCCCATGTTGACCGGGTGCAGGCCGTCGACGTCCTTGTCGGGGTCCATCGCGAGCAGGGCGGCCTCGAAGTCGACCTGCGGCGGCGTGGGGTGCTGCACGAGCATCGCGTCGACCTCGTCCGCGTCGTTGAGGTCGCGGATCGCGGCCACGAGGTCGGCCTGCGAGCAGTCGTCGGGCAGGTGCACGTGCGGGCTCGACAGGCCCAGCTCCTCGGCCCGCCGCATCTTCATGCCGACGTAGCCGGCGCTCGCGCTGTCGCTGCCGACGAGGACCGTGCCGAGGCCGGGGCGGTGCCCGGCGGCGACGAGCGCGGCGATGCGCGGCGCCAGGTCGGCGTAGACGGCATCGGCCACGGGGGCTCCGGGCAGCAGGCGGGCGCTCACGCGGGCACCCTAGCGAGGTGACCACGCCTCCCCCGCCCGGCGGCGCCGCCGGCCCGCCGCCCTGGCCCGAGGGCTTCTTCGCCCGCGACGACGAGCGGCCCGACACCGACTTCTACGCGACGCCCCGCCTCGTCACGCACCTCGACGCGGGGGCGGTCGCGGCGGTCGGGGCGCTCTACGACGAGCTCGGCCTCGACGGCGACGTGCTCGACCTCATGAGCTCGTGGGTCTCGCACTTCCGCACGCCCCCGCGGCACCTCACGGTGCTCGGGCTCAACGCGGTGGAGCTGGAGGCCAACCCGGCGGCGTCGGCGCGCGTCGTGCACGACCTCAACGCAGACCCGGTGCTGCCCTTCGCCGACGCCTCCTTCGACGCGGTCGTCAACTGCGTCAGCGTCGACTACCTCGTCGACCCGGTGCGCGTGCTCGCCGACGTCGCGCGCGTGCTGCGCCCGGGCGGGTGGAGCGTCTGCACCTTCAGCAACCGGTGCTTCCCGACGAAGGCCGTGCGCGGGTGGCTCGCGGTCGACGAGGCCGACCGGCCGCACGTGGTCGCGGAGTACCACCGGCAGGCCGGCGGCTTCGCCGAGCCGGTCGTCGAGCAGCGGGTGCGCGGCGGCTGGGGCCGCGACCCGCTGTGGGCGGTGCGGGCGCAGCGCCTGCCCTGACGCGCTAGTGCGCGAAGTGCCGGGTGCCGGTGAAGTACATCGTCGCCCCGGCCGCCTGCGCCGCCGCGACGCTCTCGTCGTCGCGCACCGAGCCGCCCGGCTGCACGACGGCGCGCACGCCCGCGTCGAGCAGCACCTGCAGCCCGTCGGCGAAGGGGAAGAACGCGTCGGACGCGGCGACCGAGCCGGCCGCCCGGTCCGCGGCGCGCGACACGGCGAGCCGCGCGCTGTCGACGCGGTTGACCTGCCCCATGCCGACGCCGACCGTCGCGCCGCCGGACGCGAGCAGGATCGCGTTGCTCTTCACCGCGCGGACGGCGCGCCAGGCGAAGGCCAGGTCGGCGAGCACCTCGGGCGCGACCGCCTCGCCGCTCGCGAGCGTCCAGGCCGCCGGATCGTCACCGGGCGCCTGCAGGCGGTCGGCGACCTGGAGCAGCAGCCCGCCGGTCACCGGCCGGCTCTCGACGGCCGACCGCGCGCCGTCGGGCACGACGAGCAGCCGGATCGAGGGCTTGCGCGCGAGCAGCTCGACCGCGGCCGCCTCGTACGCCGGCGCGAGCACGACCTCGGTGAACACCTCGGCCACCTGCTCGGCCATCGCGAGCGTCACCGGCACGTTCGCGGCGATGACCCCGCCGAAGGCCGACACCGGGTCGCAGGCGTGCGCGCGCCGGTGCGCCTCGGCGGCGTCGACGCCGACCGCGATGCCGCACGGGTTGGCGTGCTTGACGATCGCCACGGTCGGCGTCTCGCCGTGGTCGTGCGCGGCGCGCCAGGCGGCGTCGCCGTCGACGTAGTTGTTGTACGACATCTCCTTGCCGTGCAGCTGCGTCGCCGCGGCCAGCCCGCCGCCGACCGGGGCGCGGTAGAGCGCCGCGGCCTGGTGCGGGTTCTCGCCGTAGCGCAGCACCGCCGCGCGCGCGTACGTCGCGCCGGCGAAGGGCGGGAAGGCCTCGCCCGCCTCGGCGTCGTAGTCGCTGGCGAACCACGAGGCGACGGCCACGTCGTACGCCGCGGTGTGCTGGAAGGCGAGCGACGCGAGGCGCCGGCGCTGCGCGAAGGACGTGCCGCCGGACCGCACGGACGCGAGCACGTCGTCGTACGCCGCGGGGTCGACGACGACCGCGACCGACGGGTGGTTCTTGGCGGCCGCGCGCACCATCGTCGGCCCGCCGATGTCGATCTGCTCCACGCACTCGTCGGCCGGGGCGCCGGAGGCGACGGTGTCGGCGAACGGGTAGAGGTTGACGACGACGAGCTCGAACGGCGCGATGCCGAGGTCGTCGAGCTGCTGCACGTGGCCGGGCAGCCGGAGGTCGGCGAGGACGCCCGCGTGCACCCTCGGGTGCAGGGTCTTGACCCGGCCGTCGAGGCACTCCGGGAAGCCGGTGAGCTCCTCGACCGGGGTCACCGCCACGCCGGCGGCGCGCAGGCGCGCGGCCGTGGAGCCGGTCGACACGATCTCGACGCCGGCCTCCTCCAGCCCGAGCCCGAGGGCCTCCAGGCCGGTCTTGTCGTAGACGCTCACGAGCGCGCGCCGGACGGGCACGGTGCCGGGCGTGCCGCTGGCGGGCGTGCTGCTGACGGTCGTCACAGGCGGACGGTCCTCCCCTCGACGGTCCACCCGCTGCGCGCGAGCCGACCGACGGCGTCGACGTAGAGCGGCTGCTCCACGTCCTGGATGCGTGCGTGGAGCGCGGCCTCGTCGTCGTCCGGGTGCACGGGCACCGCGGCCTGCGCGACGACCGGACCGGTGTCGACGCCCTCGTCGACGAGGTGCACGGTGGCGCCGCTGACCTTCACGCCGTACGCCAGCGCGTCGCGCACGGCGTGCGCGCCGGGGAAGGCCGGCAGCAGCGCGGGGTGCGTGTTGAGCGTGCGGAAGCGGCGCACGAAGGACGGGCCGAGGATGCGCATGAAGCCGGCGCAGACGACGAGGTCCGGCGCGTGCGCGGCGACGGCCGCGAGCAGCTGCGCGTCCCACGCGGCGCGGTCGTCGCCGACCGGCACGCAGAACGACGGCACGCCGGCCGCCGCGGCGCGCACGAGGGCGCGCGCCGCCGGCCGGTCGCTGCCGACCGCGACGACCTCCGCGCCGTACGCCTCGTCGCGCGCGGCGTCGAGCAGCGCCTGCAGCGTCGTGCCCTCCCCCGAGGCGAGCACGACCAGGCGGGCGGGCACGGCTCTCCTCGGGCGTCTCGGCCGCCGGGAAGGGGCGGTGCGGTCGGCGCGAGCCTAGCGAGGGGCGCTCAGGACAGGACGCCGGCCTTGACGAGCAGCCAGCGGTTGGTGCGACCGACCAGGCCCGCCTGGGTGAGCACGTCGACGGCCTTGGCGGCCATGTCGGTCTTGGTGCGGCGCCAGTGCGGGTTGGCGGCGGCGGCGGCCGCGGCCTCGACCGGGTCGAGCCCGACGGCGGCGTAGGCGTCCGGGCGGATGAGCTGCGTGGTCGCGAAGTAGACGATGGCGCCGAGCACGAGCTGCTCGTAGCGGCGCTGCAGCGGCGTCAGCTCGCGGCGCAGCATCTCGTCGCGGGCGTAGCTGATGTGGCGCGACTCCTCGACCACGTGGATGCGCGACACGGTGCGCACCATCGGCTGCAGGCGCTCGTCGTCCATGGCCTCGCGCTGGAAGGCGTCGAGGATCTCCTCGACGTACATCGTGCCGGCGAAGGTCTGGGTCGGCGTCGACGTCGCCTTGAACAGGCGGCTGAGGTGGTGGACCTTGCGGTCGACCTTGTACTGCTTCGCGCCGAACGCCGCGATCATCTTGGCGAACATCGTGCTGTGCCGGCACTCGTCGGCGATCTCGGTGAGGGCGAACTGCACGTGCGGCGTCGTCGCGTCGCGGTGGTAGGCGTTGCGCACGAGCATCTGCATGAGGATGAGCTCGAACCAGATGCCGATGCTGGCGATGCTCGCGACCTCGTGCTTGCCGAGCTCGAGGCGCTGCTCCTCGGTCATCCGGTCCCACAGCTCCGTGCCGTAGAGGCTGAGCCGGCGCGGGTCGGCGTACGGCATGCCGGGGACGAGGCCGGCCTCCCAGTCGACGTCGACGAGCGGGTCGAAGTGGAGCTTGGCGTGCGAGGCGAGCAGCCGCGACGCGGTCTGCTGCCGGTCGCGGGGCTGGAGCAGCTTCGTCTGCGCCGGGCGTGCGGTCGTCGTGGTCATGCGTCCTCCGCCGTCGTGTCGATGCACGACAGCGCAACACAGAACGTGTCAATGGTCAATGGTGCAATGACCGCGGGTCTACTCCAGCGGCAGCTGGCGGCCGTGGCCGGCGGTGCCCCGGCGCAGCAGGCGCGCGGCCCCGGGGATGCCGGCCAGCAGCGAGCCGACCTCGACCACCTGGTCGTTGAGGTTGTCGACGTGCACCGACAGCCGGGCCACGACCGGCACCAGCCCCTCGAGCGCCGCGACGGCGGGCAGCACCTGCGCGTCGACCCGCTCGAGCAGGCCGGGGAGCGCCGCGACGACGGTCGTGCCGTCGGTGAGCAGCGAGCCCTCGAGCGCGAGCAGCCCCTCCAGCGCGCGCCGGCTGTGCGCGACGACGGCGCCGAGGTCCTCCCCGACCGACGGGTCGAGGTCGGCGACGGCGCGCAGCAGCGGCGTCAGGTCGTCGACCAGCTGCTCGACGACGCCCACGGCGGTGCCGGCGCGGTCGGTCGTGCCGCTGATGGTGGCCATGAGCGGGTCGACGCGGCCGACGGTCGTGCGCACCTGCCCGAGCAGCGCGTCGACGTCCGGCACCACGCCCTCGACCTGGCCGAGCACGCCCTGCACCCGCGGCACGACGCCCTCCACCGCGCCCTCGACGACCCCGACCACCGCGGTCACGCGCGGCACCGCCGCCTCCGCGGCGTCCAGCACGCCGTCGACCCGCGGCACGACGCCCTCGACCACGCCGACGACGCCGCTCACCCGCGGCACCAGGCCCTCGACGTCGTCCAGCAGCCGGGCGATGCGGGCCGTGACGTCGGCGAGGCCGCTGACGACGGTCGCGACGTCCTCGACCAGCGACAGCGCGCGCGACGGCGCGGCGGCCGCGGTGCGCACGAGCGCCAGCGGCACCGTGACGGGCAGGGCCACCAGCCGGGTGAGGGACGTCATCGCGATCGGGCTCCTCGGGTCGCGCCGGCGGTCAGCGCGCGCCCCAGGGCGCCGCCCACCTCGGCCTCCATGGCGGTCGCGAAGACCGCCTCCACGGCCTGCACCGCCAGCGGGCGCAGCGTCGAGATGTGCGCGGTCAGCTCCGCCACCCGCTCGGTGTCGGGGATCTGGCCGTCGGGCAGCAGGTTGGTCAGCACGGTGTCGACGAACCGGTGCGCCACCACCTTGAGGTCGGCGCGCAGCGACTCGGCGAGGTCGAGCACCACCGGCAGCGGCACCCCCGCGCGCACGAGGTCGGTGCCGGCCTCGAGCAGCTTCGGGCTCGGCACGACGAACGCGCGCCCCGCGCGCTGCAGCAGGCCCAGCTCGCACGCGCGGGCGAGCGCCCCGGGCGTCGCCTGCCGGCCGAGGGCGCGCCGCAGCTCGGTGAGCGTCGTGCGGCCCGGCTGCTCCTGCGACCACGGCCGGGTGACGGCCTCCTCGAGGCCGAGCAGGTCCTCGAGCGCCTTGCCCTCCTGCCAGGCCGCGAGCAGCTCGCCGATGGTCGCGAAGGTGTAGCCGCGCTCCAGCAGCCGGGAGATCAGGCGCAGCCGCGCCAGGTGCACGTCGGAGTAGTAGCCGGTGCGGCCCTGCTTGCGCGGCGGCATGAGCAGCCCGCGGTCCTGGTACACGCGGACGTTGCGCACCGTCGTGCCGGCCTCGCGGGCCAGGTCGTCGATGCGGTACTCGGTCACGGGGTCCTCTCGCGTCGCGGTGCTCCGACCCTAGGGCCGCTCTGGTACGCAGGGGCGCATGCCCGCGCCCGCCGCTCCGCCGCGCAACGGCCTCGGCACCGCCTCGCTCGTCTTCGGCGCGCTGTCGCTGCCCCTCGCCTTCGGCCTCTGGACGGGCGTGGTCGCCGGCGTCACGGCCCTCGTCCTCGGCGTCCTGCACCGCGGGCGCGTGGCCCGCGGCGAGGCCACCGACGTGCGCCGCGCGCGCCGCGGGCAGGTGCTCGGCACGCTCGGCCTGCTCCTCGTCGCGGGGTTCCTGGCGTACGGCGCGTACTACCTGCGCGGGCCGGAGGGCGAGCGCTACCGCGACTGCGCCGCGCAGGCGCGCGCCGACCTCGCGGGGCAGGAGCTCGACGACGCGCTGCAGGCCTGCGGCGACCGGCTCGCGGACGAGCGCGAGGCCGCCGGCGGCTAGCGTCGGGGGCGTGGAGGGCACGTGAGCACGTCATCCGAGGGCAGCGCCCCGCCCCCCGTCGACGACCCGTACGCGCCGCCGGACCCCGCCGCGCCGCCGCGCTCGCCCGCCCCGCCGCCCTTCGGCACGCCGCAGGCCGGGGCCGGGCGCCCGTCGTGGGCGGCCCCCACCGGCCCGCCGTCGCCCGGCGCCCCGCCGCCGCGGCGCAGCACCCGCGCCGTCGCCGGCGTCGTGCTCGGCGTGCTGGCGCTCGTGACGAGCGTCAGCGTCGTCGGCGCCTTCGCCTTCGGCCTGCCCGCGCTGCTGCTCGGCCTCGTCGGCCTGCGCCAGGTGCGCCGGCACGGGGGCGGCCGCACGGCCCCCGTCGTCGCGGTGGTCACCGCCGTGCTGGCCTTCGCCGTCGCCGGCACCCTGCTCGCCGTCTTCGCCGACGAGCTCGAGCGCTACCAGGACTGCCTCGCCGAGTCGGTCTCGCTCGCCGCCGACGACGCCTGCCGCGACCAGCTCGAGGACGACCTCGGCCTCACCTGACCGGCGCCGCCGGCCGCGCCGCTAGCGGGCGGGGCGGGCCAGCTGCCAGCGGCGGGCGCCGAGCACCGCGAGGGCGGGCAGGCCCACCTCGACGGCCACGACGAGCCCGACCAGCCACGCCGTCGGGCCCACCTCGGCGAGGCGGGCGCCGCCGACCGGGCCGGCCGCCAGCACCGCCAGCGCCGCCAGCGCCGCGCCCGTCACCGGGCCGACGAGCAGCACCTCGCGCAGCGCACCGCCCGCGCGCAGCACGAGCCAGCCGGCGAGGGCGCCGGCGGCGACCGGCACCGCGAGCGCCAGCACCGCGACCCACCCGGGCGGCGGGCCCGACGGCAGCGCGGCGAGCAGCGGGAGCGCGGGCACCGGGCCGAGCTCGACCGAGAACGGGCTCACCGCGGTGCCGACGCCGACCGCGACGCCCGGGCCGGCCAGCCAGCAGGCGCCCCACACGACCGCGACGGGCACCAGCGCGACGCCCAGCAGCACGAGCAGCAGCCCGCCGACGAGCCCCGGGTCGGTGGCCGACGCGAGGTCGGCCGCGCGGCTGCCGTGCACGAGCAGCGAGCCGCCGGTGACGAGCGCGCCGGCCGCCAGCAGCACGCCCAGCGCGGCCGTCGCCCCCGTGAGCACGGTGCGCGCCGACTCCGGCACGCGGGCCCGCAGCGCCGGCAGGAGCGAGGCGGCGCGCAGCACGCCGAGCCCGCCGAACACCGCGGCGACGACGAGCCCGCCGACCAGCGCCTGCAGCGCCACGGGCCGGGTGCCGCCGTGGGCGGAGACGCCCGCGACGACGGCGGTGAGCACGGCGTACGGCGCGGCGATGCCGGCCGTGACGCGCGCGGCCTCGGGCAGGCCCGGCACCGGGTGCAGGGTGGCGGCGTGCCGCCCGGCGCGCACGAGCAGGGCCGCGGGCAGGGCCAGCAGGCCGAGCGGGAGCAGGTCGAGGGTGCCGCCGGGCACGTCGAGCGCGGTGCCGTGCGCGAGCAGCCAGACCTGGCCGACGACGGCCAGCGCCTCGGCGGCCCCGGCGCCGGAGCGGCTGTCGGCGGCCCAGCCGAGCAGCACCGGCACCGCGGTGGCGACCAGGCCGGCGGCGACCGCCCACAGCGCGGCGGGCACGCCGGTGCGCAGCGGGTCGCGGCGCTGGCGGGAGCGCGCGGCCGGCCGGCTGAGCGGGGGGCGGGAGAGCGTCGAGGTCATCGCCGTCGACTGTCCCAGCCGTCCCCCGCCCGGCCGTGCAACCGGCGCGGCGCGGCGTGCGTGTCGGCAGCGGGGACCGGGCCGGAGGAGGGTGCGCGTGACCGAGCTGGTGGAGGAGGGCGTCGTGACGGGCACGGACGGCGGTGCCGCGGCCGCGTTCGACGCGTTCTACCTCGAGACCGGGCCCCGCGTCGTGCGCCAGCTGCACGCCATGACCGGCGACCTGCAGGAGGCCCAGGACTGCGCGCAGGAGGCGTACGCCCGCGCCTGGCAGCGCTGGGACCGGCTCGCGGCGTACGACGCCCCCGAGGCGTGGGTGCGGCACGTCGCCTGGCGGCTCGCCGTCTCGCGCTTCCGCCGGGCGCGGGTCGGCACCGGGCTGCTGCGCCGGCACGGCCCGCCGCCCGACGTCGCGCCGCCCGAGCCCGACCGGGTGGCGCTCGTCGCCGCCCTGCGGCAGCTGCCCGAGGCGCAGCGCCGCGCGGTCGTGCTGCACCACCTCGGCGGCCTGTCGGTCGACGAGGTGGCGGCCGAGACCGGCAGCCCCACCGGCACCGTCAAGGCGCGCCTGTCGCGCGGCCGCGCCGCCCTCGCCCTGCTGCTCGACGTCCCGGAGGACTGGTGATGACCGACCCCCTGCAGCCGCTGGCCGACGCGCCGGTCGTGCTTGCCGACCCGGCCCTCGTCCGCGCCCGCGGTGCCCAGCGGACCCGCCGGGGCCGCGCCCTGCTCGCCGGCGCGGGAGTGCTGCTCGCCGTCGCCGCGGCCGGCGGCGTCGCCCTCGCCACCGGCACGCCCGAGCGCGACGCGCTGGTGCCCGCCGCGCCGAGCGCGACGGCCGGGAGCGGAGCACCGGTCGGCCCGTGCCCCGAGCTGCTTGACGCCTGCAACCCGAGCACCGCGCCGACGCCGACGCCGACGCCCCCGGCCGTGTCGCCTCCCGCCGCGCCCGTGCCGCCGCAGACCCGGGCGGCACCTCCCTCGGCGACGTCTCGTCCGGCGGCACCCGCGGCCCCGACGCCGGCAGCACCGCGCCCGAGCACCCCCGCGCCCACGACCGCCCCGCCCGCGCCCCCGCGCGACCCGGTCGTCACCGTGCGCGCGATGTCGTGCTGCATCGCCGAGAGCAACACGTTCGTCTACGAGGGCCGCGGCTTCGCCCCCGGCGAGCTCGAGGTGGTCATTCGCGGCGAGGACGGCACGGTCTACGAGCGGGCCACCGTCGACAGCGAGGACGGCGCGCTGGGCAGCCGGGCGTACGGCCCGCCCGCCGACGAGCGGCACCCGTCCGGCTACCTGATCACCGTGACCGTCAGCGACGCCCTCGGCAGCGCCTCGGCCAGCTGGTCCTGGCGGGACTACCACCAGGACTAGACCGTGACCTGTGGCTGCCCCGCGTGCCGGACGGGGTGCGGCAGGATCGGTGCTCCCCCTCGAGAGGACGCCTCCCGTGCCCCGCACCCCCGCCCTGCTCGTCCTGACCGGCGCCCTGGCGCTGGCCCTCACCGGCTGCGGCGACGACGGCCCGCCGGCGCGCGACGCCGCCAGCCCCGCACCGGCGAGCAGCACGAGCGCCCCCGCCCCGACCACGTCGGCGCCGACGACGACGGCCGCGCCGGAGCCGACGGCCAGCGCCGCGCCGACCTTCCCGCCCGAGGTCGTCCCCGAGCAGGGCGGCACGTACGTCGCGGTCGTGCTGACCTCCACGCGCAGCGAGGACGGCACCGCGGAGGCCGAGGCGGCCGTCGCGCGCGTGGCGGAGGACGGCTACGCCGGCGGCTTCGGCGACGTCGGCTGCTTCGAGGGCGCCCGCGAGGGCCTCGGCCTGCCCGCCGAGGGCGACTACCTCATCTCGTACGTCACCTTCGCCGACGGCGCGGCCGCCGAGCAGTTCGTCGACGCGTACGAGCCGGGCGTCGTCGGCACCGTCACCGTGAAGACCTTCTGCCTCGACTGACCACGGACGTCTGCCCCGCGCGTCCGCAGGGCCCCCGCCCGCAGCAGACGCGAGGCGCGCGAAGGCAGACGCAGCGCCGGCGGGCAGCCACCCCGCTTGCGTCCGCTCGACGCGTCCGCACAGCCCCCGCTTGCAGCAGACGCAAGGGCGCACGAAGGCGGGCGCAGGGCAGGCAGGCAGCCACACCGCGGACGTCTGCTCGACGCGTCCGCAGGGCCCCCGCCTGCAGCAGACGCAAGGGGCGCCAGCGGGCAGCCACACCCGCGGACGTCTGCTCGACGTGTCCGCAGGGGCTCCGCCTGCAGCAGACGCAACGGCGCACGAAGGCGGGCGCAGGGCCGGCAGGCGGACACCCCACGAACGTCTGCTCGACGCGTCCGCAGGGCCCCCGCATGCGGCAGACGCAAGGCGCACGGGCAGACGCAAGGCGCACGAGGCAGACGCAGCCCCAGCGGGCAGACGCTGCGCCGGGGCCGGACGCGCGACGGCCCGGCACCCCGCGGGGGTGCCGGGCCGTCGGCCGTGCGAGGTGCCTACAGGGACTTCATGATCTCGCGCATCAGCTCGGCGGTCGCGGACGGCGTCTTGCCGACCTTCACGCCGGCGGCCTCGAGGGCCTCCTGCTTGGCCTGCGCGGTGCCCGAGGAGCCG
>CANKBT010000041.1 GCA_947479995.1 Frankiaceae bacterium
CGGCGGCCCCGGCGTCGCCACGGCGTCGGGCCCGACCGGCCCGCCGCGCGCGCCCGGGGGCCCCTCGCGGGCCGGCGGCCCCCCGTCCGCCCCGAGCGACGCCTGGGCGCCCGGCCGCCGGACCCTCGCCGCCGCCCTGGC
This sequence comes from Frankiaceae bacterium, assembly GCA_947479995.1. GTDB lineage: Bacteria > Actinomycetota > Actinomycetes > Mycobacteriales > SCTD01 > CANKBT01. Next base: position 142 of record CANKBT010000041.1, read on the forward strand.
CAACCACGACTTCCGCGCCGCCGAGGCGCAGGCGATGCTCCTGCTCGCGCAGGGCCACGGCATGGTCGAGCTGTTCGACCGGGTGCTGCAGCCGATGCTCGAGCAGCACGGCGACGCCTGGGCCCGCGGGCAGGTGGAGGCCGGCGACGTCGCGGCGACCGCGCACGACGTCCGCCGCCTGCTGGCGCGCCTGCCGTTCCCGACGCACGCCCGCGCCCGCGGCACCGCCCTGCTGGCGACGCCGCCCGGCGAGCAGCACGTGCTCGGCCTGGAGGCCTTCGGCGTCGCGCTGGAGCAGAAGGGCTTCTCCTGCCTGCTGCTCGGCGAGATGCCGCTGGACAAGATCACCGCCTTCGCCCGCGCCCACGACCTGTCGCCGAAGCTGGTGTGCCTGTCGCTGCACGAGCCGCCGCGCGACACCAGCGGGCTGCGCTCCGGCGTGCGCCAGCTGCGCGCGTCGCTGCCCGGCACCCGGGTCGTGCTCGGCGGCCGCGCGCTGCGCCTCGACCCGGTGCTGGCCGCGTCGGTCGGCGCCGACGGCGGCGCCCCGGACGCCGTCGGCGGGCTGCGGCTCGTCGAGCGCCTGCTGCTGCCGCTGACCGAGCGCGAGCTGGAGACGCTGCGCCTGGTCGCCGACGGCCGCACCAACCGCCAGATCGCGACGGCGCTGGGCATCGCCCCGTCGACCGTGAAGAGCTCGCTCGACCGGGTCTTCGAGAAGCTGCAGGTGCCCGACCGGGCGGCCGCCGCCGCGCTGGCCGTCCGCCGCGGCTGGATCGACTAGCCGGGGCTGCCCGAGCCCGGGCCCGAGAGCGGGCCCGGACCGGTGCCTGCCGGCAGGCCCAGCAGGGCCGCCTCGACCGCGCGCAGGCGCTCGACGTCGCCGCGCACGTCGACCCGCTCGTCCTCGTAGAGGAAGGCGACGGCCAGCCGCTCGACGGCGACCGCGAGCGTGGCGGTGTCGACGGCCGGCGCGTAGCGCCCGGCGGCCACCTCCTCCTCGACCACGGCCTCGAGCAGCCGCAGGACCGTGGGCCGCACCGGGCTCGCGCTCGACAGCACGAGGCGCCGCCCGACGTCCGGCTCGGTCCGCAGCAGGTGGCGCAGCGCGGGCGACCCGGCCAGCGCGCGGTTGACGCCGTCGAAGACGGCGAGCAGGCGCGAGGCCCCGCGGCCGGGGGCGTGGCGCACGGCCTGGGCGAAGACCTGCTCGGCCTCGGCGGCCAGCACGGCGGTGAGCAGCCCCTCGCGCGAGCCGAACCAGCGGTAGACGGTGACCCGCCCGAGGCCGAGCTCCGCGGCCAGGGCGACGACGTCGAGGCGCGCGCAGGCGAGGAAGCGGGCCCGCGCGGCGGCCAGGACCTGGGCGCGGCTCGCGGCCGGGGTGCGCCCGGGCCGGCGCGCGTCGGGATCGGCGCCCTCCCGCACTGCGACCACGGCCCCGCCTCCTGGCCCGACGGTACGTCCCCGGGGCCCGGACCGCCGGAGGAGACACCGGCTCGACGGTGTACCACTGCCGTGGCAGGGTGAGCCGGGTCACACCGGTGCGGCCGGACGCCGCGCCGACCCCCGAGAGGACGCCGATGACCCGAGCCCCCCGCACCGCCCCCCTGCCGGCCCCCTGCTGCTCGCCGTGCTGATGGCGGCGCTGCTCGCCGCGCTGCTGCCCGCCGGCACCGGCCGCGCCGCCCCGCCCGCCGGGCCGCCCGCCGGGGAGCCGCTGCTGCCGATCGTGTTCGTGCACGGGCAGTCCGGCTCCGCGCAGCAGTTCGCCACCCAGGCCCAGCGGTTCACCAGCAACGGCTACCCGCAGGAGCTGCTGCACGTCTTCGAGTACGACACCTCGGTCGCGACCACCCCGCTCGCCCGGCTCGACGCCTTCCTCGACGAGGTGCTGGCCGAGACCGGCGCCCCGCAGGTGCTCGCCGTCGGCCACTCGCGCGGCACCGGCGTCTGGACGTCCTACCTCGACGCGCCGGCCTACGGCAGCGCGAAGGTCGCCAGGTACGTCGGCATCGACGGCGTCCGCCAGGCGACGCTGCCCGGCGGCGTGCCGACGCTCGGCATCTGGGGCGAGTGGAACAGCGCCGGCAGCGCCTACAACCGCATCGGCGGCGCCGACGCGCAGCTCGGGCCCGACCCGGCGCGCAACCACCACTTCCCCGACAAGGGCCACACCGAGGTCGCCACGTCGCCCGAGGCCTTCGCGCTCATGCACGCCTTCTTCACCGGCCGGGCGCCGGCGACCACCGACGTCGTGCCCGAGCCGCCCGGCCGCGTGACGATCGCCGGCCGCACCGTGCTGTTCCCGCAGAACGTCGGCTACGAGGGCGCCGTGCTGCAGCTGTGGCGGGTCGACCCCGCCACCGGCGCCCGCACCGGCGCACGGCCGCAGGCCGTGCTCCCGGTCGACGCGAGCGGCGACTTCGGCCCGCTGCGCGTGCAGGGCCGGACGACGTACGAGCTGGCCGTGGTGCGGCCCGAGGACGGCAGCGTGCACCACTTCTACGTCGAGCCCTTCGCCCGCAGCGACCACTTCCTGCGGCTCAACACCGCCCGGCCGGGCACCGGCACGGAGGCGGCGACGGCGCGCAGCGCCACCACGAGCAACCTCGTGGTCAACCGCCAGCGCGAGCTCTGGGGCGACCAGGGCGAGCGCAGCGACGTGCTGCGCGTGAACGGGCTCGACGTGCTGACCCCCGCCACCAGCCCGCGGTCGGCGGTCAACCTGGCCGTGTTCACCTTCGACGCCGGGCTCGACGGCCGCACCGACCTCGCCCGCGGGGAGCTGCCGCCGTTCGGGGCGCTGCCCTTCCTCACCGCCGCGGACGTCTTCGTGCCGGCGTCGCCGGGCGGCCGCGGCACCGTCGCGGTCAGCGAGGAGCCGCGCGGCAGCGGTCGCGTGACCACCCTCAACGTCCCGGACTGGCCGTCGGCGACCGACCGCACGTCGGTGCAGTTCTCCGACGCCGACCAGGAGCGCCCGGCCTTCCCGGGGCCGCGGGGCTGAGGCGCTCGCCGCGGCGGGGCGCGTCGCCACCGTCCCTAGGATGGACGGGTGACGACGCGCCCCATCCGCCTGCTCGGCGACCCGGTGCTGCGCACGCGCGCCGCCGAGGTGACGACCTTCGACAAGGAGCTCCGGACCCTCGTCAAGGACCTCACCGACACCATGCTCGACGCCCCGGGCGTCGGCCTGGCCGCGCCGCAGCTCGGCGTCGGGCTCCGCGTCTTCGTCTACGACGTGGGCGACCAGTACGGCCACCTGGTCAACCCGGTGCTGCACTACCCGGACGACGAGGAGCAGGACGGCCCGGAGGGCTGCCTGTCGCTGCCCGGGCTCACGTTCGACTGCCGCCGCAAGGAGAACGTCGTCGCCCACGGGCAGGACGTCTTCGGCGACCCGGTGACGGTCGAGGGCAGCGCGCTGCTCGCCCGCTGCGTGCAGCACGAGACCGACCACCTCGACGGCGTGCTGTTCATCGACCGGCTCGACGGCGACGCCCGCCGCGAGGCGATGAGGGCCGTGCGCGAGGCGGCGTGGGCGGGGGAGCCGCCGCCGGTGGTCCGCGCGAGCCCGCACCCGCTGTTCGGGCGCGCGACCTAGTGCGCCTGGTCTTCGCCGGCACGCCGGACGTCGCCGTCCCGAGCCTGACGGCCCTGCTGGACAGCGGGCACGAGGTCGTCGGCGTCGTCACCCGGCCCGACGCCCGGGCCGGCCGCGGCCGCGCCCTGCGCCCGAGCCCGGTCAAGGAGGTCGCCCTCGCGCACGGCCTGCCGGTGCTGCAGCCGGCGAGCCCCCGCGAGCCCGGCTTCGTCGAGGCGCTGGCCGGCCTGCGGCCCGACTGCTGCCCGGTCGTCGCGTACGGCGCGCTCGTGCCGCGGCCGGTGCTCGACGTGCCGCCGCGCGGCTGGGTCAACCTGCACTTCAGCCTGCTGCCGGCCTGGCGCGGGGCCGCGCCGGTGCAGCGGGCGCTGCTGGCCGGCGACGAGGTGACCGGCGCGTCGACGTTCCTGCTCGAGGAGGGCATGGACACCGGGCCCGTGTTCGGCGTGCTCACCGAGCAGGTGCGCCCGACCGACACCTCCGGCGACCTGCTCGGCCGGCTGGCCGAGGCGGGCGCGGGCCTGCTCGTGGCCACCCTCGACGGGCTGGAGACCGGCGGCGTCACGGGCGTGCCGCAGCCGGTCGACGGCGTCTCGCTGGCCCCCAAGCTCACCGTCGAGGAGGCCCGCGTCGACTGGTCGGCGCCGGCGCTGCGCGTCGACCGGCTGGTGCGCGCCTGCACGCCCGCGCCCGGCGCCTGGACCACCTTCCGCGACCGCCGGGTCAAGCTCGCCCCCGTCACCGTCACCGACGTCGCGCTGCCGCCGGGGGTGCTCGACGGCGACCTCGTCGGCACCGCCACGACCGCCGTGCGGCTCGGCGCGGTGCGCCCCGAGGGCAAGGGCGACATGGACGCCGCCGCCTGGCTGCGCGGGCTGCGCCCAGCGCCCGGCGAGGCGCTGGCGTGACCCCGCCGCCGGCCCGCCGACGACCCCCCGGCCCCCGCGGCCCCGCCCCGCGTGGCCGGGCGCCGCAGCTGCGCCGGCCCCCGCCCGACCCGGCCCGCGAGGCGGCGTACGACGTGCTCAAGGCCGTCCGCGAGCGCGACGCCTACGCCAACCTCGTGCTGCCCGGGCTGCTGCGCGAGCGGCGCCTCGACGCGCGCGACGCCGCCTTCGCCACCGAGCTGGCGTACGGCGCGCTGCGCGCGCAGGGCCAGCTCGACGCCGTGCTGCAGGAGTGCGTCGACCGGCCGCTGGCGCAGCTCGACCCGCCGGTGCTCGACGTGCTGCGCCTCGGCGCCTACCAGCTGCTGCGCACCCGCACCGCCCCGCACGCCGCCGTGAGCGCCACGGTCGACCTCGCCCGCCGCGTGACGACCGCCGGCCCGGCGGCGCTCGTCAACGCCGTGCTGCGCAAGGTCGCCGCGCGCGACCTCGACGGCTGGCTCGACGCGCTCGCCCCCGCCGACCCGCTCGCCGACGTGGCGCTGCGCACCAGCCACCCCCGCTGGGTCGCGTCGGCCTTCCGCGACGCCCTGCGCGGCGACCTCGACGAGACCCGGGCGGCGCTCGAGGCCGACGACGCCCGCCCCGAGGTGCACCTCGTCGCCCGCCGCCTGCCCCGCGACGAGCTGCTCGCCGCGGCCGGCGGCGCCGCGGGCCCCTGGTCGCCGCGGGCCGTCCGGCTGGCCGAGGGCGACCCCGGCCGCGTGGCGGCCGTGCGCGACGGCCGCGCGGGCGTGCAGGACGAGGGCAGCCAGCTGGTCGCCCTCGCGCTCGCCGCCGCCCCGCTCGACGGGCCGGACCGCCTCTGGCTCGACCTGTGCGCCGGGCCCGGCGGCAAGGCCGCCCTGCTCGACGCGGTCGCCGCCGAGCGCGGCGCCCGGCTGCTGGCGCTCGAGGTGCAGCCGCACCGCGCCCGGCTCGTCGCCCGCGCGGGCGTGACGACCGTCGTCACCGCCGACGGCCGGCGCCCGCCGGTCGCGCCCGGCAGCGTCGACCGGCTCCTGCTCGACGCCCCGTGCAGCGGCCTCGGCGCGCTGCGCCGCCGCCCCGAGGCCCGCTGGCGACGCACGCCGGCCGACCTGCCCGGCCTGACCCGCCTGCAGGGGGAGCTGCTCGACGGCGCGGTCGAGGCCCTGCGCCCCGGCGGCGTCCTCGCCTACGTCACCTGCTCGCCGCACCTCGCCGAGACGCTCGTGCCGGTCGGCGACGCCCTGCGCCGCCACCCCGGCCTCGAGCAGCTCGACGCGCGGCCGCTGCTGCCGGGCGTGCCCGCCCTCGGCGACGGCCCGGCCGTGCAGCTGTGGCCGCACCGCCACGGCACCGACGCGATGTTCCTCGCCGTCCTGCGCAAGCGGGATCGCTAGCCTCGCCGCCGTGTCCCGCGCGCTGATCAGCCCGAGCGTCCTGTCCGCCGACTTCGCCCGGCTCGGCGAGGAGGCGGCCCGCGTCGCCGGGCACGCCGACTGGCTGCACGTCGACGTCATGGACAACCACTTCGTCCCGAACCTCACGCTCGGCCTGCCGGTCGTGGAGTCGCTGCTGCGCGCCACCGCGACGCCGGTCGACTGCCACCTCATGATCGCCGACCCCGACCGCTGGGCGCCGGCGTACGCCGAGGCGGGTGCCGGCAGCGTCACCTTCCACGTCGAGGCCGCGACCGCGCCGGTCAAGCTCGCCCGCACCCTGCGCGGGCTCGGCGCCCGGGCCGGCATGGGCCTGCGCCCCGCGACGCCCGTCGAGCCGTACGTCGACCTGCTCCCCGAGCTCGACATGCTGCTCGTCATGACCGTCGAGCCGGGCTTCGGCGGGCAGGGCTTCCTCGACGTCGTGCTGCCCAAGCTGCGCCGCTGCCGCGAGGCGGTCGACCGCTCGGGCGCCGACGTCTGGCTGCAGGTCGACGGCGGCGTGTCGCTGGAGACGGTCGAGCGGTGCGCCGAGGCCGGCGCCGACGTGTTCGTCGCCGGCTCCGCGGTCTACGGCGCGACCGACCCCGCGGCGGCCGTCGACGGCCTGCGCGCGGCCGCCCTGGCCGCGCGCGCCGGCTGACCGGGCGACCTGCGGGCGCCGCCCGCGGGCGGCGGTGGCAGACTGGTCGCGACAGTCACGCGCGCACCGGGGTCGGTGGGAGTCCGAGCCGGCGGTGACAGTCCGCGACCCGCCGGCAGCCAGTCGGCGGTGGACCCGGTGGGACTCCGGGACCGACGGTGAGAGCCCGGAGGAGAGGGGCGCGCGGGGCGGGGAGCCCCAGTGCGCCCTGCCCGTCTCCCGGTGCGCCGCCAGGCACCGCGAGGGGGACCGTGGACGAGGCAGAGGCGCTGCAGCGCGCCGTCGCGGCCTCCCGCGCCGTGCTCGGCACGACGAGCCCCAACCCGCCGGTCGGCGCGGTGGTCCTCGACGCCGCCGGCGCGCTGGCCGGCACCGGCGCCACGCACCCGCCGGGCGGCCCGCACGCCGAGGTCGTCGCCCTCGCCGAGGCCGGCGAGCGGGCCCGCGGCGGCACCGCCGTCGTCACCCTGGAGCCGTGCGACCACACCGGGCGCACCGGCCCCTGCACGCAGGCGCTGCTGGCCGCCGGCGTCGCCCGCGTCGTCTACGCCCAGCCCGACGCCGCGCGCGGCGGGGCCGCGACGCTGCGTGCCGCCGGCGTCGACGTCGCGCACCGGCCGGTGCCGGTCGCCCCGCTCGAGCCGTGGCTGCACGCCCAGCGCACCGGCCGCCCGCACGTCACCTGGAAGTACGCCGCGACCCTCGACGGCCGCAGCGCCGCGGCCGACGGCACCAGCCGCTGGATCACCGGCGAGCCCGCCCGCGCCGACGTGCACCGCCTGCGCGCCGAGGTCGACGCGGTCGTCGTGGGCGTCGGCACGGTGCTCGCCGACGACCCGGAGCTCACCGTGCGCCCCGACCCGGGCCGGCAGCCGCTGCGGGTCGTGCTCGACCGCTCGGGCCGCACGCCGGCCGACGCCCGCGTGCACCCCGCGCTCGTGCTGGCCGACGCCCCCGCCGCGGCGCTCGCCGCGCTGCAGGAGCGCGGCGTCGTGAGCGTGCTGCTCGAGGGCGGCCCCACGCTCGCCGGCGCCTTCGTGCGCGCCGGCCTGGTCGACCGCGTCGTCGGCTACGTCGCGCCGGCCCTGCTCGGCGACGGCCCCGCGGCCCTGCAGGGCGCGGGCGTCGGAACGATCGCGCAGGCGCGGCGGTTGCGCCTCGTGGACGTCGCCCGGTTCGGCGACGACGTCCGCCTCGTGCTCGAGCCGACCCCCACCACGACCCGCCCGACGCACCAGGAGGCGCGCTGATGTTCACCGGCATCGTCGAGGAGCTCGGCGAGGTGGTGGCGGTCGAGCCGCTCGACGACGCGGCCCGGCTCACCGTGCGCGGCCCCGTCGTCACCGCCGACGCGGCGCACGGCGACTCGATCGCCGTCAACGGCGTCTGCCTCACCGTCGTGGAGAACCGCGACGGCGCCTTCACCGCCGACGTGATGCGCGAGACGCTGCAGCGCAGCAGCCTCGGTGCGCTCGCCGTCGGCAGCCCCGTCAACCTCGAGCGCGCGGTGCGCGCCAGCGACCGCCTCGGCGGCCACGTCGTCCTCGGGCACGTCGACGGCACCGGGCAGGTGCTGTCCAAGTCGCCGACCGAGCACTGGACGGTCGTGCGCGTCGCCCTGCCCGAGGGCCTCGACCGCTACGTCGTCGAGAAGGGCTCGATCACCGTCGACGGCGTCTCGCTCACCGTCACGGCGGTCACGCCCGACTGGTTCGAGGTCAGCCTCATCCCGACCACCCTCGCCCTGACCACGCTCGGCCCCAAGGGCCCGGGCGACCCGGTCAACCTCGAGGTGGACGTGCTGGCCAAGCACGTCGAGAAGCTGCTGGCCGGGCGCGTCCCGGCCGCCGCACCGTCCCGAGAGGACCGCACGTGACCCGTCCCCTGGACACCGTCGAGCGCGCCGTCGCCGACATCGCCGCCGGCAAGGCGGTCGTCGTCGTCGACGACGAGGACCGCGAGAACGAGGGCGACCTCGTCTTCGCCGCCGAGAGGGCCACGCCCGAGCTGGTCGCCTTCATGACCCGCTACACCTCGGGCTACATCTGCGTGCCGATGACCGGGGACGACCTCGACCGCCTGGAGGTGCCGCTCATGGTCGGCGCCAACCAGGAGCGCATGCGCACGGCCTACACGGTCACCGTCGACGCCCGCGAGGGCATCACGACCGGCATCAGCGCCAGCGACCGCGCGCGCACGATGCAGGTCCTGGCCGACCCCGCCACCACGCCGTACGACCTCACGCGGCCGGGCCACGTCAACCCGCTGCGGGCGCTCGACGGCGGCGTGCTGCGCCGCGCCGGCCACACCGAGGCGGCCGTCGACCTGTGCCGCATGGCCGGCCTGCGCCCCGTCGGCGTGATCTGCGAGGTCGTCAGCGAGAAGGACGGCCACGAGATGGCGCGGCTCGAGGAGCTCACCGCCTTCGCCGACGAGCACGGCCTGGCGATCATCTCCATCGCCGACCTTATCGCCCACCGCCGCCGCAACGAGAAGCAGGTCCGCCGGGTCGCCGAGGCCCGCATCCCGACCGCCCACGGCCCGTTCCGCGCGGTCGGCTTCGAGAACGTGCTCGACGGCACCGACCACGTCGCCCTCGTGCTCGGCGACATCGGCGACGGCGCCGACGTGCTCGTGCGCGTGCACTCCGAGTGCCTCACCGGCGACGTCTTCGGCTCGCGCCGCTGCGACTGCGGCCCGCAGCTCGACGCCGCGCTCGCGACCGTCGCCGCGGAGGGCCGCGGCGTCGTGCTCTACGTGCGCGGCCACGAGGGCCGGGGCATCGGCCTCATGCACAAGCTGCAGGCCTACCAGCTGCAGGACACCGGCGCGGACACCGTCGACGCCAACCTCGAGCTGGGCCTGCCGGCCGACGCCCGCGACTACGGCACCGGCGCGCAGATCCTCGTCGACCTCGGCGTGCGCTCGATGCGCCTGCTCACCAACAACCCGACCAAGCGGGTCGGCCTCGAGGGCTACGGCCTGGAGATCGTCGAGCGGGTCGGGCTGCCGGTGCACAAGACCGAGGAGAACCTGCGCTACCTGCGCACCAAGCGCGACCGCATGGGCCACGACCTGCCCGGCCTCGAGGACGAGGTCGAGAGCGGCACGGCCGTCGCGGACGTGCTGCCGTGAGCGGCGAGGGCGCACCCGGCGCGGCCCCGTTCGACGCCCGCGGCCTGACGCTGGCCGTCGTCGCGACCCGCTGGCACGAGACGATCACCAGCGCGCTGCTCGACTCCGCGCTGCGCACGGCCGCCGAGTGCGGCGTCGCCGACCCCGCCGTCGTGCGCTGCGCGGGCGCCGTCGAGCTCCCCGTCGTCGCGCAGGCGCTCGCCACCGCGTACGACGCCGTGGTCGCGCTCGGCGTGGTCGTGCGCGGCGGCACCCCGCACTTCGAGTACGTCTGCGACGCCGTCACCGCCGGGCTCCTGCGGGTGTCGCTCGACGGCCGCACGCCGGTCGGCAACGGCGTGCTCACCTGCGACACCGAGCAGCAGGCGCTCGACCGCGCCGGCCTGCCCGGCTCGGCGGAGGACAAGGGCCGCGAGGCCGTCCTCGCCGCGCTCGACACCGCCCGCACGCTGCAGCACCTGCGCCGGGGCACCCTGCCCCCGGCGCCCTGAGAGAGGACCCCCCGTGCTCGCCGTCGTCCTGCCCAAGGGCAGCCTCGAGAAGCAGACGCTCGACCTGTTCGGCGCCGCCGACCTCGCGGTCGTGCGCGGCTCGGACCGCGACTACCACGCCCGCATCGACGACCCGCGGATCGACCGCGTGCGCTTCCTGCGCCCGCAGGAGATCCCGACGTACGTCGAGCAGGGGATCTTCGACCTCGGCATCAGCGGCCGCGACTGGATCCACGAGACCGGCGCCGACGTCGTCAGCCTCGGCGAGATCGGCGGCGGCCGGGCGGGCGAGGCGCTCGTCAGCGTCGTGCTCGCCGTGCCGAAGGAGTCGCCCTGGCAGTCGGTGACCGACCTGCCCGACGGCGTCCGCATCAGCACCGAGATGCCGGAGACGACCCGCCGCTACCTCGAGGAGCACGGCGTCAAGGCCAAGGTCTTCACCAGCCACGGCGCCACCGAGGCCAAGATCCCCGACATCGTCGACGCGATCGTCGACCTCACCGAGACCGGCTCCTCGCTGCGCAAGGCGGGCCTGAAGGTCATCGCCACGCTGCTCACCAGCCGCACCGAGCTCATCGCCAACCGCGAGGCCTACGAGGACGCCGGCAAGCGCGCGGCCATCGACGACGTGCTGCTGCTGCTGCAGGGCGCGCTGCGCGCCCGCGGCCACGTGCTGCTCAAGCTCAACGTCGAGGCCGCCGCGCTCGACGCCGTGCTCGCGGTGCTGCCGGCGATGGCCTCGCCCACGGTCATGCACCTCGCCACCGGCGACGCCCGCGCGCTCGAGACCGTCGTGCCCAAGAAGGGCGTCAACGAGCTGATCCCGGCGCTGCGCGCGGCCGGCGCCCGCGACATCCTCGAGCTCCCGATCTCCAAGATCGTGGAGTGACGGCCCCGGCTGAGACCGCCGCGCTCGACGCCCGGCGCGTCCGGCTGGGACTGGCGGTCGCCGTCGGCTCCGGCGCGCTCGTCGCGCTCCAGCAGCGCATCAACGGCGAGCTGGGCACCCGGCTCGACGACGCGCTGACCGCCGCCGTCGTCAGCTTCGGCACCGGGCTCGTCGCCGTGGCCGCGATCGTGCTCGCGCGCCCGGCCGCGCGCCGGGCGCTGCCGCTCGTGCGGCGCACGACCGCCTGGCAGCGCCTCGGCGGTCTCGGCGGCGCGAGCCTCGTCGCGGTCGGCGCGGTCGCCGCACCGCAGATCGGCGTCGCGCTGCTGACCGTCGGGCTCGTCGCCGGCCAGACCGGCGGCGGCATCCTCGTCGACCGGGCGGGGCTCGGCCCCGGCGGCCGCCGCCCGATGACCGGCCCGCGCGCCGCCGGGGCGCTGCTGTGCCTCGTCGCCGTCGTGCTCGCGAGCGCCGGGCGCGGCGCCCGCGACGCCGACCCGCTGCTGCTCCTGCTCGTCGTGCTGGCCGGCGGCCTCATCGCCGTCCAGCAGGCCCTCAACGGCCGGGTGCGCACGACCACCGGCGACGCCGGGGTCGCGACGCTCGTCAACTTCGTCGTCGGCACCACCGCGCTGCTGCTCGGCCTGGCCGTGCACGCCGCCGTGTCCGGCCTGGCCCTGCAGGACTGGCCGGGCCCGGGGGAGTGGTGGCTCTACCTCGGCGGCCCGATCGGCGCGACCTTCGTGGCCGTCGCCGCCGTCGTCGTGCACCTCGTCGGCGTGCTGCGCCTGGGCCTGGCGGTCATCGCCGGGCAGCTCGTCGGCGCCGTGCTGCTCGACGTCGTCGTGCCCGCCGACGGCGCGACGCTGTCCGCGCTCACCGTCCTCGGCGCCGCGCTCACCCTCGTCGCCGTCGGCGTCAGCGGGCGCGCCGCGCGGTGAGGCTCGCCGGCCGCGTCGTCGTCCTGCTCGTCGGCCAGGTCCTGTTCGGCACCGGCCTGTGGCTGGGCCTGCAGGCCGAGCTCGGCGTCGGGCCGTGGGACGTCCTGCACGGCGGCCTGGCCGACCTGCTGGGCACGCCGTTCGGCCGCACCGCCATCGCCGTCTCCGCGGTCGTCTTCCTCGTGGCGCTGCGCGCCGGCGTGAAGCCGGGCGTCGGCACGGTGCTCAACGTCGTGCTCGTCGGCGGCACCATCGACGTGCTCCTCGCGCCCGGCTGGCTCGACGGCCTCGGCGACCGGGCGGTCGCCCTGCGCCTGGCCGTCTGCGTGCTCGGCATCGCCTCGGTCGCGCTGGGCTCCGCGCTCTACCTCGGCGCCCACCTCGGGCCGGGCCCGCGCGACGGCCTCATGGTGGCCATCTCGCGGCGCACCGGGTGGAGCACCGGCCGGGCCCGTGGTGTGCTCGAGGTCGGCGTGCTGGTGCTGGGCGTCCTGCTCGGCGGGCCGGTCGGCGTGGGCACCGTGCTGTTCGCCCTCGGCATCGGCCCCGCCGTGCAGCTGGCCTTCTCGCTCACCGGCCGCACCCCCGACCGCCCCGTCCTCGTGGAGGAGCCCCCGTGACCACCGCCCAGCCCGCCCCGGCGCCGTCGCCCGCCCCGGTCGTCGTGCGGCCGGTCAAGCTCACCCGCGTCTGCCGCGCGCTCGCCGTGCTGCTCGTCGTCGTCTTCACCGGCGTGGCCGTCAGCCTCAACTCGGTCGGCAGCACGCAGGTGTTCGCCACCTCCGACGTCGTCGCGATGGTGGTGCTGGGGCTGCTGCTCGCCACCGGCGTGCTGGCCTTCACCCGGGCCCGGGTCGAGGCGGACCTCACCGGCGTCCGCGTCCGCGGCGCGGTCGGCGAGAAGCACGTCCCCTGGGAGGTCGTGCGCGGCGTCCGCCTCGACGACGGCTCGCCCTGGGCCAGCCTCGACCTGCACGACGACGACACGATCGCGCTGTTCGCCGTGCAGGCCAACGACGGCGACCGCGCCACCGCCGCGGTGCTCGCGCTGCGGCGCCTGCTGCAGCAGTCCCGCGCCCCCCGGACCCCGGCGCCCTGACCGTGCCCGACCTGCGGCGCGCCACGGACGACGGCCGCCCCGACGCCCGGCTGCGCGCCGCGCTCGACGCCGACGACGGCTCGCCGGCCCGGCGCAGCGAGGTGCTCGCCGCGCTCGCCACCGCGCGGGTCTTCCTCGCCCTGGCGGCGCAGGCCCTCGCGACCGAGGAGTCGGCCGTGCCCGGGCTGCGCCAGGAGTCGACCGCCGAGCTGTCGCTGCTGAGCCTGCGCGCCGCCTCCGGCGCCCGCGCGCTGCCGGTGTTCGTCGACGGGCACGAGGTGCAGCGCTGGCGCCGCGAGGCGCGCCCCGTCCCGGTCGACGGCCCGCAGGCCTGCCGCACGGTGCTCGACGACGGCGCCGACGCGCTGCTGCTCGACCCCACCGGCGCGGCGGTCGACGTGCACCGCGCCGACGACCGGCACCCGGCGCCGCGGGCGACCGATCGCCCGCCCCGCCCGCCGACCCGGCGCTGGTCGCCGCGCTCGGCCCGGCGCTGTCGCCCGAGCGCGCCGTCCGCGCCGCGCGCCTGCTCGACGGGCCGGTGCTGGGGCTGGTGCCCCGCGTGCCGCTCGCGGCCGAGGAGCTGGTCGCGCTCGTCGCGCGGGTGCGCGAGCGCCTCGGCGCGGACCTGCCGCGGGACGGCCTCGACGTGGCGGTCGTGCCGCCGCACGGCCCGGGCACCGCGGTGCCCCTGCGCGGGCGCCTCGGCCTGCGCCGCTGAGACCGCCGCGCGGGCGCCTCGTGGGTGCCTGCCCGGGCGCCGCCGTCAGCGGCGCTGCGTCAGCCGCTCGCCCGGGCCCTCGCCCGGCGCGTCCGGCTCGGGGGAGGCTTCGCGGAAGGCCCGCTGCAGCGACTGCAGCCCGTCGCGCAGCGGCGCGGCGTGGATGCCGAGGTCCGGCCGGGCCGCCATGACGAGCCCGGCGAGCGCCGTGATGAGCTTGCGCGCCTCGTCGAGGTCGAGGGTGGCGTCGCCCTCCTCGGTGAGCCCGCACTTCACGGCCGCGGCGCTCATGAGGTGGACGGCGGC
>CANKBT010000042.1 GCA_947479995.1 Frankiaceae bacterium
GAGGTGACGACGACGTCGGCGCCGGCCGTGGCGAGCCGTGCGCCCGCGGCCGCGGCCTGCGCGCGGCCGAGCTCGGTGAGCTCCGGGTCGCCGGTGCCCGAGAAGCGCTTGTCGACCGACAGCGCCGTCTGCCCGTGGCGCAGCAGCAGGGTGGTGGTCGGCGGGCCGGCCGGGTCGCGCCACCCGGGCGCGGCGGCCGGCGCGACGGCCTCGACGTCCTGCGGCCCGGCGGCCTGCGCGAGGAAGGCGTCGGCGGCGTCGGCCGGGCCGGTGTCGCCGCCGGGGCGCCAGACCTCGCCGCGCGCGGCGGCGTCCATCGCCTCGTTGGCGAGCCGGTCGGCGTGCGCGTTCTGCGCGCGCGGGATCCACGCGAAGCGCACCCGGCCGAGCCGGCGCACCAGCGCCGACGCCTCGGCGTGCAGGGGCTTCATCGCCGGGTGCTTGACCTGCCAGCGGCCCGACATCTGCTCGACGACGAGCTTGCTGTCCATGCGGACGTCGACCTCGTCGGCGCCGAGCTCGAGGGCGGCCTGCAGGCCGGCGACGAGCCCGCCGTACTCGGCCACGTTGTTGGTCGCGCGGCCGATGCCGGCGGCGCGCTCGGCGAGCGCCTCCCCGGTGTCGGGGTCGAGCACGACGGCGCCGTAGCCGGCCGGCCCGGGGTTGCCGCGCGAGCCGCCGTCGGCCTCGACGAGGACGCGTCGCCCCACCGCTAGAGGCCGGACTCGGCGGTGCGCACCATGATCCGCCGGCACTCCTCGTGGCGCAGCACCTCGTCGGGCGCGGCCGCGCGGATCTCGGCCTTCTCGTTGCCCATGAGGTCGAGGCGGCAGGCGCCGCAGCGGCCCTGCCCGATCGCGCCCGCGCCGGTGCCGCCCTCGGCCGCGCGGATGCGGTCGTAGAGCGCCACGAGGTCCGCGGGCAGCTCGGCCGCCAGCGCGGCGCGCTCGCCCTGCTTCGCCGCGACCTGCTCGTCGATCTGCGCCCACGCGGCGTCGCGGGCGACGGCCGCCTCGTCGCGCTCGCGCAGCCGCCCGTCGCGCTCCTCGAGCAGCACGTCGAGCTCCGCCTGCACGGCCTCGGCCTGCTCCATGACCTCGAGCTCGCGGTCCTCGAGCTCGCCCTGGCGGCGCTGCAGCGTGGCGTTCTCGTGCTGCATGTCCTCCAGCTGCTTGGCCTGCGTGACGGCGCCCGAGGCCATGCGCTGGTCGTTGCGCTCCTTGCGGGTGCGCACCTGCGCGATCTCGTCCTCGTACTTCCTCGTCTGCCGCGCGAGGTCGCTCGCCTCGGTCTCGAGGCGCACCACCTCGTCGCGGCTGCCCGCGACGAGTCCCTCCAGGCGGGTGATCTCGGCGAGCTCGGGGAGCGTGCGCCGGCGGTGCGCCAGCTGGTCGAGCGCGGTGTCGAGCGCTTGCAGGTCGAGCAGGCGGAGCTGGGCGAACGGGTCGGCCTTCACGCAGGTCCTCTGTCCATCGGGTCCGGGGTCGCACGGGGGCTGAAGGGGTCGGTGACGAGCCTAGAGACCGACGTGGCGAGGCCGGTGGCGTCCGCGAGCCGCCCGGCCGCGACCGGCAGCCAGGGCCACTCGGTCGCCCAGTGCGCGGCGTCGAGCAGGGCGAGGTCCTCCGCCGCCTCCTGCGCCGGGTGGTGCCGCAGGTCGCTGGTGAGGAAGGCGTCGGCGCCCGTCCGCGCGACCGCGACCAGCAGGCTGTCGCCCGCGCCGCCGCAGACCGCCAGCCGGCGCACGAGCCGGTCGCGGTCCCCCCGCACGCGCACGCCCCACGCGGTCGCGGGCAGCAGCTGCGCGACCCGCTCGGCGAGCGCGCCGAGGCGCACCGGCTCCGGCAGGTCGCCGACGCGCCCCAGCCCGGTGGCCTGCGGCTCGACCGCCAGCTCGACGACGTCGTGGGCCACCACCTCGTACGGGTGGGCGGCGCGCATCGCGGCGAGCACCTGCGGGCGCAGCGCCCGCGGCAGCACCACCTCCACGCGCGCCTCGGCGGCGACCTCGAGCCGGCCGTGCGCGCCCACGGCGGGGTGCGAGCCCTCCAGCGGCCGGTACCGCCCCTCGCCGGTCACGGACCACGAGCAGGAGTCGTACGCGCCGGCCGCCCCGGCGCCGGCGCCGTGGAGCGCGTCGCGCAGGCGCGCGGCGTCGGCGACGGGCACGTAGACGCCGAGGCGGTCGAGCGGCTCGCCGGGCAGCGGCTCGAGCGGCACCGCGCCCTGCAGGCCGAGCAGGCCGGCGAGCGCGGCGTTGACGCCGTGCGCGGCGCGGTCGGCGTTGGTGTGGGCGACGAGCAGCGCGCAGCCGCCGCGCGCGAGCGCCTGCACGACGCGGCCCTTGGGCGTCGTCGCGGCGACGCTGGTGGTGCCGCGCAGGTAGAGCGGGTGGTGCGTCACGAGCAGCTGCGCCCCGGCGGCGAGCGCCTCGGCGACGACCTCCTCGACCGGGTCGACGGCGAAGTGCACGTGCTGCACGTCGTCCGCCGGGTCGCCGACGACCAGCCCGACCGCGTCCCACGGCTCGGCCAGGCGCGCCGGCCAGTCCCGCTCCAGCGCGGCGAGGACGTCGGCGAGCAGCACGAGCGGAGGCTAGCGGCGCGCCGTCGCCTCGGCCTTGCTGGTGGGGTGCGGTGCCCCGCCCGCGCGGGGCGGGACACCGCGGACCGCCTCCGGCGGTCGGCGATGGGATCCACTCACGCGCTCAGCGGTCCCCGTCGCCACCCAGCAGTTCGGAGGCCAGCGGGGCGCGGTTCGCCGGCCTTCCGTTCAGGGGGCTCGATCCGGCCTTGTGCAGGCGTTGTGCGAGTAGCGGCCGGGAGCGCACCACCGGGCAGGGGTGCGCCCGACACGTCCCGCCGCGTGACCACTTGTGCACGCATGGTCACTTCGCGCAGTGTCTGGGCCATGAGGTCCGTCCCTCGCGTCCCCGCGCCGGTCGACCGCGCGCTGAGCGAGGCGCGCTCGGCCGTCGACGTGGCCTACCGGCGCGCCCGCCGCCTGGTGTTCGACCGCTTCCCGCCCGGCCCCGTCGACCCCGACCGCCTCGACCCCGAGCAGCGCGACGCCCTGCAGGGCCTCGAGCGCGCCGAGGCGGCGCTGGAGCGGCTGCGCCGCGAGCGGCACCCCGGTCGCACCGGCTGACGGTGGGCGCGGAGGGTCTCGAACCCCCGACCACCCGCTTGTAAGGCGGGCGCTCTACCGCTGAGCTACGCGCCCCGGCGCGCGCAGCCTAGGGCGACCGCGGGCCGTCAGAGGCGCGCGAGCACCCGGCGGTAGTCCTCGAGGTCGCGGGCGTCCGGGATGGCGTTGACGACCTTGTGCTGCACCACGCCCTCGGCGTCGAGGATGAACGTGCCGCGCAGCGCCAGCCCGCTCTGCTCGTCGAGCACGCCGTACGCCCGGGCGACCTCGCCGTGCGGCCAGAAGTCGGCGAGCAGCGGGAAGGCGTAGCCCTGCTCGTCGGCCCAGCGCTTGTGCACCGCCGTGCTGTCGCAGCTCACGGCGAGCGTCTGCACGTCGTCGTTGGCGAACTCGGGCAGGCTGTCGCGGATCGCGCACAGCTCCCCCTGGCACGTCGGCGTGAACGACAGCGGGTAGAACACGAGCACGACCGCGCGCCCCCGGAAGGACGACAGGGTGACCGGCGCGCGGTCCTGGTCGGGCAGCGTGAAGTCGGGCGCGAGGTCTCCGACGTCGACCACGGGTGGCCTCCTGGGGCAGGGGGAACGGCACTGCGGATGCTAGGCGAGCCGCCGGCCCGCCCGGCGACGGCCAGGACCGGACGAGCGACACCGACGACGACAACGACGACACCGACGACGAGACCGACGACGAGACCCGAGGAGCGCACGTGCTGGTGACCGGAGACGCGGGGCTCGCGCAGGCGCCCGACCTCGGGGAGCACGTGCTCGCCTGCTGGGACGGCTTCCTCGCGCTGCTCACCGACCCGCGCACCGACCTGTCGAAGCCGTCGCGCCTCAAGGGCTGGACGGGCCTCGACGTCGCGATCCACCTCGGGCTGTGGGACGACAACGACCCGGTCGCCGCGCTGACGGCCAGCGCGCGCGAGGACGGCCGCGGCGAGGTCATCGACACCGCGGCCGTCGACGCCAAGAACGCCGCCCTGCTGCGGGCGCACCGCGGCGTCGGCGTCGACGAGGCGGTCGCCGCGTGCGAGCGCTCGCGCGCGTCGGTGCACGACTTCCTCGGCTCGCCGCTCGACGAGGAGATCGGCCTGGCGCTGACCAACTCGAGCCTCGGCCCGGTGCCGGTGCGCACCATCCTCAACGCCGGCACCTACGAGCTCGCGGTGCACGCCCTCGACCTCGCGCCGTGCGGCACGCCGCGGCCGCCGGACCACATGCTCGACCGCGGGCTGTCGGCGCTGCTCGACGTCACCGGCGGCCTGTCGTCGCGGCTCGGCGTCGAGGCGACCGTGACGGCGATGGCGCCGACCGGCGGCTGGCGCTTCACGAGCACCCGCGAGGGCTGGACGACCGAGCGCGCCCCGGCCGGCAAGGTGCACGGCACCGGCGTGAGCGGCGACGCCGCCGTGCTGCTCGACGTCTCGGCGGGCCGGGCGAACCTGCCGCAGCTGCTGCTCGGCCGCAAGCTGCAGGTGCACGACCTGCCGTCGTTCATGCGCCTCGCGCCGCTGCTCAACGAGGTGCCGGGCATCCCGGGCGGCGCAGCGCTGCGCGGCGCCGTCGGCGGGCTCGGCCGGGTGCGGCGGCTGCTCCGCCTCGGCTGAGCGGCGCCGGCGCCGCTACTCCAGCGGCTGCAGCGGCACCGGGTCGCGGCGGGCCAGCGTGACGCCGCCGCTGGCGAGGCTGACGAGCGCGAGCGCCACCACCTCGCGCGCGCCGAGGGCCTGCCCGAGCACGACCAGCCCGGCGACGGCCGCCGCCGCCGGCTCCATGCTCATGAGCACGCCGAACACGCGCGTCGGGATGCGGCGCAGCGCCGACAGCTCCAGCCCGTACGACAGGACCGACGACAGCAGCGCGACGGCCAGGCCGGCCAGCAGCAGCACCGGCCGGTCGAGCACCGCGGACGCGCCGTCGAGCCCGAACGGCAGCACGAGCAGCGCGGCGACGGCGAGCGCGATCGCCAGCCCGTCGACGCCGGGCAGCACCCGCCCGACGCGCGCGCTCGCCAGGATGTAGCCGGCCCAGAACAGCCCGGCGACGAAGGCGAGCACGAGCCCGCCGAGCGCCACGCCGTCGCCGGGGTCGGCGCCGAGCAGGCCGACGCCGCAGGCGGCGAGCAGCGCCCACAGCAGGTCGAGCGCGCGGCGGGTCTGCGCCACCGCGAGCAGCAGCGGGCCGAGGAACTCGACCGTGACGGCGACGCCGAGCGGCACGGTGCGCAGCGACAGGTAGAAGACGAGGTTCATGCCGGCCATCGCCACGCCGAGCAGGACGGCCGCCTCCCACTGCGCGCGCGTCCACGCCCGCACCCGCGGCCGCAGCACGACGAGCAGGAGCAGCGCCGCGAGGCCGAGGCGCAGCAGCGTGACGCCGGCGGCGCCGAGGTCGTCGAAGAGGGTCTTGGCGACCGCGCTGCCGATCTGCACCGACACGATGGCGGTGAGCACGAGCACCGGCGCGGGCAGCCGGTCGAGCCGGTCGCCCGCCCGGGTGCCGCCGTCAGGCACGGCGCACGACCATCGCGACCTGGCGGCCCTCGGCCCGCGTGAGCACGACCGTCACCTCGCGGCTCCCCCGCATCCCGAGCTGGCGGCGCAGGACCTCCGGCTCGACCGCCGTCCCGCGCTTCTTGACGACCACCTGCCCCGCGTCGTGCGTGCGCAGCACCTCGCGCAGCCGCTTGAGCGAGAACGGCAGCAGGTCGAGCACCTCGAACCACGTCCCGTACGGCGTGGGAGCGGGCGCGTCGGCCGCGACGTAGGCGATCGACGCGTCGAGCAGCCAGCCGTCGACCTGCGCGGCCACCTGCGCGACGAGGTGCGCGCGGATGACGGCGCCGTCGGGCTCGAGCAGCCAGCGCCCGGGCGGCCGCACCGCCGGCGCGGGCACGGGGTCGTCGACGAGCACGTCGCCGGCGGGCAGCAGCGTCGCCGTGCGGGCGTGCCCGCGGCGCGCGGCACCGCCCCACAGCACCGCCTCCTTGACCTCGCCGCGCAGCGACACCAGCTCGAGCTCGACGCCCTCGGGCACGGCCTCGTCGGGCAGGCCCGGCGCGGCCTTGACGCCGAGCGCGCGCACCCGGGGCAGCCAGCCGAGCACGAGGTCGAGGGGCGGCGCGTACGACGCGGGGTCGAACGTGCGGCGGCCGCCGCGCCGGCGCGCGGGGTCGGCGAAGACGTCGCCGCCCGGCCGCAGCGAGGCGGCGTCGGCGCGCACGAGCTGCACCCGGCGGTCGAGCACCCGCGCGTTCTCGGCGGCGAGCAGCAGGCGGGCCTCGTCGAGGTCGACGCCGGTCGAGCCGTCGGGCAGCGCGAGCAGGTCACCGCCGACCGAGCAGCAGACGTCGAGCACCGGGCCGTCGAAGCGCCGCGCGCGGTGCTGCGCGACCTCGTGCGCGGTGGCCTGCTCGAGCGCCTCGCCGGTCCACCACAGCGCGTCGCCGCGCGGGTGCTTGGCGCGGGCGCGCTCCTTGAGCACGGCCTGCTCCAGCGCGAGCGGGCCGAGCTCGGGGCCGACGGCGTCGCGCACCGCCTGCGCGGTGGCGACGCGGGCGGCGGGCGCCAGGTCGAGGCCCTGCGCGAGCGCGACGGCAGCGCGCCCGGCGTCGGACAGCAGCCGCCGGACGCCCGCGGCGGCGAGCGGCGGCGTCGCGCTCGCCGGCGGCCGCCCGGTCCGCTGCCGCGGCGGCGGGCGCGTCAGCGCTTGGACTTGCCGCGCGCCGCCTTCGGCGACACGAGGCGGGTGCCCGACCACTCCGGGGCGGCGCTGGTGCTGCGGGTGCTCGACAGGCCGGCGGTCGGCGCGGCCTCGTCGATGTCGCTCGGCTCGACGTGCCCGTCGCGGCCGGCCTTGGGGGTGAGCAGCCAGATCTCGCCCTGGTCGCCGAGGTTGGTGAGCGCGTCGACGAGCGCGTCGACGAGGTCGCCGTCGCCCTCGCGCCACCACAGCAGCACGACGTCGACGACCTCGTCGGAGTCGTCGCCGTGGATGACCTCGGCGTCGACGCGGGCCTCCACGTCGGCGAGCAGCTCCTGGTCCACGTCGTCGGTGGCACCGAGCACCTGCACCACGGTGCCGGGCTGGATGCCGAGCTTCTCGGCCAGGCCGCGCACCTGCGCGCGGTCTGCGGACGACGTCACGGACACCCCTCTCGACGGCCCGCGGGCGCGGGCGCGTTCCTGGTTCCGGTGCAGTCCACCGGATGCCCCTCCCCGGCGCAAGTGCTCCCGCGCGACGGGCGCGTCACGCCGTCAGCCCGCCAGGAAGGACAGCCGGACCGTGCGGTCCGGGTTGTCGACGTTGAGGTCGACCAGGGCGACCGACTGCCAGGTGCCGAGCGCGAGGCGCCCGCCGAGCACGGGCAGCGAGGCGTACGGCGGCACGAGGGCCGGCAGCACGTGCGCGCGCCCGTGGCCGCGGCTGCCGTGCGCGTGGCGCCACCGGTCGTCGGCGGGCAGCAGGTCGCCGAGCGCGGCGAGCAGGTCGTCGTCGGACCCCGCGCCGAGCTCCAGCACCGCGACGCCGGCCGTCGCGTGCGGCACGAAGACGTGCAGCAGGCCGTCGCCGCGGGAGCGCACGAAGTCGGCGCACGCCCCGGTCAGGTCGTGCACGACCTCCCGCCCGCCGGTGCGCACCTGCAGCTCGACCGTGTCCACGGCGCTGCTGCTACCCGCCCGGGGCTGCGGCCACCCGCGCGGCGCCGCGCCGCGCGTTAGCGTCGGCCGGTGAGACCGCTCCGGGGTGCCCCTGTCGTGGCCGCCGCGGCCGCCGCCGTCCTGCTGGCCGGCGCCCTCACCGCGGTCGCGCGCGACGACGGCGACCGCCCGGCCGACCGCGTGGCGGCGCCCGCCGCCCCGCCG
The DNA here is from genome assembly GCA_947479995.1 of Frankiaceae bacterium. Classification (GTDB taxonomy): domain Bacteria; phylum Actinomycetota; class Actinomycetes; order Mycobacteriales; family SCTD01; genus CANKBT01. The sequence goes on from CANKBT010000042.1 coordinate 8,015, forward strand.
CCGGCGTCGACGACCGCGCCCCCCGCCCCACCTCCGCCGCCGCCCGCCAGCGGGCCGCTGCTGTCGTACGTCGTCAACACCGCGCCCGGCGCCGAGGGCGTGCGCCTCGGCGCGCAGGCCGTGGAGGCCCAGGGCGGCGAGGTCGTCGTCAGCTGGCCGCAGGTGGGCGTCGTCGTCGCGCACTCGGCGGTCGTCGGCTTCGCCGCACGCGTGCGCGGCGAGGAGGGCGTGCAGTCGGCCGGGGCCACCCGCACCGCCGCGGTCGTGCCCAAGGTCGACAGCGCGCCGGAGGCGACGCCGACCGAGCCCGGCCTGCCGGCCGAGGGCACGGCGCCCGACCTGGTCGCCATCGGCGCCGACCGGCTGCCGCCGGGCGCCGGCAGCCGCGACGTGCTCGTCGCGGTGCTCGACAGCGGCGTCGAGGACACGCACCCCGACCTCGCCCCCGCCTTCGACGCCGAGGCGTCGGCCGGCTGCACCGACGCGGGGCGGCTCGACCGCGACCGCGCCGCCTGGCTGCCGACGAGCAGCGACCACGGCACGCACGTCGCCGGCACGATCGCCGCGGCCGACGACGGCCAGGGCGTCGTCGGCGTCGCGCCGGGGGTCCGCTTGTCGTCGGTCAAGGTGGTCGACGAGGCCGGCCTCATCTACCCCGAGTACGCGGTCTGCGGCTACCTCTGGGCGGCGGAGTCCGGCGCGGACGTGAGCAACGCCAGCCTCTACGTCGACCCGTGGCAGTACTGGTGCCCCGGCGACCCCGACCAGGCCGCCGCCGTCGAGGCGGTGCAGCGGGCCGTGCGCTTCGCGACCGCCGCGGGCGTGCTGTCGGTCGCCGCCGCCGGCAACGACAGCACGGACCTCGCCGCCAAGACGAGCGACAGCACGTCGCCGAACGACACCGTGCCGGTGACCCGGCCGATCACCAGTGCCTGCGTCGACCTGCCCGCCGAGCTCGACGGGGTCGTCACGGTCGCGGCCACGCAGGACGACGGGACCAAGGCGCGCTTCAGCAACTGGGGGCTCGGGGTGGTCGACGTCGCGGCGCCCGGCGTCGACGTCTGGAGCACGACGCTCGGCGGGAGCTGGGGCACCAAGAGCGGCACCTCGATGGCCGCGCCGCACGTCGCCGGCGTCGCCGCGCTGCTGGCCAGCCGGCTCCCCGACGCGCCGCCGGCGGAGCTCGCGCGGCTGCTCGAGCAGCAGGCCACCGACACGCCGTGCCGCCCGCTCGCCGGGCAGCCGTGCGCCGGCACGGACGCCGACAACGCCTACGCCGGCGAGGGCGTCGTCGACGCGCTGGCCGCCGCGACGGGCTGACCGCTCGCCCGTACGGAGCAGCGTCCGTGGTCCGTCGTGACCAGACGCGGTGGGCCGTCCGGTCTAGGGTCGACCGGTCCGCGTACCCGCGGCGCCCCCCACGACACCCTCCCGGAGACCACGTGAGGCACTCCCGCACCCGCGCCGCGTGCGCGGCCGCGACCGGCTCGGTCGCCCTGCTCGCCGCTCTGCTCGGCCCCGCCGCCCCGGCCGGCGCCGTCCCCGACGCCACGTCCGGCGCCCCCGTGGCGGCCCCCGTCGCCGACGGCACGCTGCTGTCGTACGTCGTCAACACGCGCGCCAACCGCGGGCAGGTGCAGAAGGCCGAGCGCGCGGTCGTCGCGCACGGCGGCACCGTCGTCGCCAGCTACCCCGAGATCGGCGTCGTCGTCGCGCAGTCCGCCGTGCGCGACTTCGCGGCCCGCGTCCGCACCGCCAGCGGCGTCGAGTCCGCCGGCCAGACGCGCACCGCCGCGGTCGTCACCCCCGAGGACAGCGCGCCGACGCCGGGCAACCCGGCCAGCGTGCCGCCGGCCGAGGGCACCGCGTACGACGTCACCGCGGTCAAGGCCGACCAGGCGCACCTGCTGCCGGGCGGCAAGGGCAGCCGCGACGTGCTCGTCGCCGTGCTCGACAGCGGCATCGACGACGTCCACGAGGACCTCGCCGCCAACTTCGACGCCGCCGCCTCCGCCGGCTGCACCGACGGCGGGCGCCTCGACCGCGACCGCAGCGCCTGGCTGCCGACGAGCAGCGACCACGGCACGCACGTCGCCGGCACCATCGCCGCCGACGACAACGGCAAGGGCGTCGTCGGCGTCGCGCCGGACGTCCGCGTCTCCTCGGTGAAGGTCGTCGACGAGAACGGCTTCATCTACCCCGAGTACGCGATCTGCGGCTACGTCTGGGCCGCCGAGACCGGTGCCGACGTGAGCAACGCGAGCCTCTACGTCGACCCGTGGCAGTACTGGTGCCAGAGCGACCCCGACCAGGCCGCGGCCATCGAGTCGGTGCAGCGCGCCGTGTCGTACGCGACCCGCAGCGGCGTGCTCAGCGTCGCGGCCGCCGGCAACGACTACCGCGACCTGGGCAGCAAGGGCGTCGACACGTCGAGCCCGAACGACACCACGCCGGTCCCCCGCGACGTGAGCACCGGCTGCGTCGACATCCCCGCCGAGCTCGACGGCGTCGTCACGACGTCCTCGACCACGGCCACCGGCGAGAAGTCGGCGTTCTCCAACTACGGCCTCGGCGTCATCGACGTCTCCGCGCCGGGCTCGTCGATCTGGAGCACGACGATCGGCGACACGTACGGCCGCAAGAGCGGCACCTCGATGGCCTCGCCGCACGCCGCGGGCGTCGCCGCGCTGCTCGCCAGCACCCACCCGGGCGCCACGCCCGCGCAGCTGCTCGCGCTGCTGCGGGGCCAGGCCGACGACACCCCCTGCACCGCGCCGATCGTGCCCCCGGGCCGCGCGCCGCAGACCTGCACCGGCCCCGCCGAGGACAACGCCTTCTACGGCGACGGCCGGGTCGACGCGCTCGAGGCCGTCACCCGCTAGCCCCGCACGGCCCTGCCGGCCCGGTCGTCCCGCGAGGGGCGGCCGGGCCGCCGTGCTTCGCCTTACCCGCGGGTAGGGCGTTGGATGAGCGCACAGCCGCGACACCCGGGACACCCGCCCGCCACCCCTGGAGCACCGTGACCGACGGCACGACCCCCGACCCGCTGACCATCGACGGGCTGCCCAGCCAGCTGCCCGACCTCGACCCGGCCGAGACCGCGGAGTGGCTCGAGTCGCTCGACGCCGTCGTCGCGGGCGCCGGCGCGGGGCGCGCGCGCTTCCTCATGCTCAAGCTGCTCGAGCGGGCCCGCCAGCGGCAGGTCGGCGTGCCGGCCCTGCGCAGCACCGACTACCTCAACACCATCCCGCCGTCGCGCGAGCCCGACTTCCCCGGCGACGAGCACGTCGAGCGGCGGATCCGCGCGTACGTCCGGTGGAACGCCGCGATGACGGTGTCGCGCGCCAACCGCCCCGAGATCGGCGTGGGCGGCCACATCGCGACGTACGCCAGCGCGGCCTCGCTCTACGAGGTCGGCTTCAACCACTTCTTCCGCGGCAAGGAGCACCCGGGCGGCGGCGACCAGGTCTACATCCAGGGCCACGCCTCGCCCGGCGTCTACGCCCGCGCCTACCTCGAGGGCCGGCTCACCGAGCAGCACCTCGACGCCTTCCGGCAGGAGTCGCTGCCGCACGGCCTGCCGTCGTACCCGCACCCGCGCCTCCTGCCGGACTTCTGGGAGTTCCCGACGGTGTCGATGGGCCTCGGCCCGCTCGCCGCCATCTACCAGGCCCGCTTCAACCGCTACCTGCACGACCGCGGCATCAAGGACACCAGCGAGCAGCGCGTCTGGTGCTTCCTCGGCGACGGCGAGATGGACGAGCCGGAGTCGCTCGGCGCCATCGGCGTCGCCGCGCGCGAGGAGCTCGACAACCTCGTGTTCGTCGTCAACTGCAACCTGCAGCGCCTCGACGGGCCGGTGCGCGGCAACGGCAAGATCATCCAGGAGCTGGAGAGCAGCTTCCTCGGCGCCGGCTGGAACGTCGTCAAGGTGGTGTGGGGCCGGCAGTGGGACGACCTGCTGGCCAAGGACGTCGACGGCCTGCTGCTGCACCAGATGAACAGCACGCCCGACGGCCAGTTCCAGACGTACTCCGTCGAGAGCGGCGCCTACACGCGCGAGAAGTTCTTCGGCGGCGACCCGCGCCTGCTGCAGATGGTCGAGCACCTCAGCGACGACCAGCTGCGCGGCCTGCCGCGCGGCGGCCACGACTACCGCAAGGTCTACGCCGCGTTCGACGCGGCCACGCGCACCGCCGGCCAGCCGACCGTGATCCTCGCCCACACCGTGAAGGGCTGGACCCTCGGCAAGGACTTCGAGGGCCGCAACGCCACGCACCAGATGAAGAAGCTCACCAAGGCCGAGCTCAAGGAGCTGCGCGACCGGCTGTTCATCGACATCAGCGACAGGGCCCTCGAGTCCGACCTGCCGCCGTACTACCACCCGGGCCCGCACAGCGCCGAGATCGAGTACATGAAGGAGCGGCGGGCCGCGCTCGGCGGGCCGCTCCCCCGCCGGGTGGTCCGCGCCGCGCCGCTCGCCCTGCCGCCCGCGTCGGCGTACGACGACCTCAAGAAGGGGTCGGGCAAGCAGTCGGTCGCGACGACGATGGCGTTCGTCCGGCTGCTCAAGGACCTCATGCGCGACAAGGGCATCGGCGACCGGATCGTGCCCGTCATCCCGGACGAGGCGCGCACGTTCGGCATCGACGCGATGTTCCCGACGGCCAAGATCTACAGCCCGCACGGCCAGCGCTACGACGCCGTCGACCGCGAGCTGCTGCTGTCGTACAAGGAGGCGACGACCGGGCAGATCCTGCACGAGGGCATCACCGAGGCCGGCTCGATGGCGTCGGTCATCGCCGCCGGCTCGTCGTACTCCACGCACGGCGAGCACATGATCCCGGTCTACGTCTTCTACTCGATGTTCGGCTTCCAGCGCACCGGCGACCAGGTGTGGGCGATGGCCGACCAGCTCGCCCGCGGCTTCCTGCTCGGCGCGACCGCCGGCCGCACCACGCTCAACGGCGAGGGGCTGCAGCACCAGGACGGCCACAGCCTGCTGCTCGCCTCGACCAACCCGGCCGTCGTCGCCTACGACCCGGCGTACGCGTACGAGCTGGCGTTCATCGTCGAGGACGGGCTGCGCCGCATGTACGGCCCGGACGCCGAGGACGTCCTGTACTACCTGACGGTCTACAACGAGCCGTACCCGCAGCCGCCGCTGCCCGACCTGCCGGGGCTGCGCGAGGGCGTGCTCAAGGGGCTCTACCGGCTGGCGCCCGCGAGCGTCGACGGCCCGCGCGCGCAGCTGCTCGCGAGCGGCGTCTCGGTGCGGCACGCGCTCGAGGCGCAGCGCCTGCTCGCCGACGACTGGGGCGTCGCCGCCGACGTGTGGTCGGTGACCAGCTGGAACGAGCTGCGCAACGACGCGGTGCGCTGCGAGCAGGAGGCGCTGCTCGACCCGGGCGCCGCGCGGGCCCCGTTCGTCACGCAGGCGCTCATGGGCTCGACCGGGCCGGTCGTCGCGGTGAGCGACTGGATGCGCGCGGTGCCCGACCAGGTCGCGCGCTGGGTGCCCGGCGAGTGGACCTCGCTCGGCACCGACGGCTTCGGCCGCTCCGACACCCGGGCGGCGCTGCGGCGGCACTTCCGCGTCGACGCCGAGTCGATCGCGGTCGCCGCCCTCGCGGCGCTCGGCCGGCTCGGCGACGTCCCGGCGTCGGCGCACGCCGAGGCCCTCGCGCGCTACGACCTCGGCAGCGAGCAGGTGCCGGCGGGCAAGGACACGCAGGCCGGGTCGTCCGAGGTGTCGGGCTGAGCCTCGTCTACGCCACCGCCGGCAACCCCGACGACGTGCTGCGCGCCGACCTGCTCGACACCTGGGTGGCGGCGACCGACGCCGGCGGCAGCGTCGGCTTCACGGCGCCGGCGCCGGTCGACGCGATCACGGCCGCGCTCGACGCCGTGCTGGCGCGCGTGCGCGACGGCGTCGACGTGCTCGGGGTGCTGCGCGACGGCGACCGGGCGGTCGGCATGGGCGTGCTCGTCGACAGCCGCGCCTGGGTGTTCCCGCACTGGCGCACCGTGTCGCGGCTGATGGTGCACCCGTCGCTGCAGCGCCGCGGCGCGGGCACGCTGCTGCTCGAGGGCCTGCACGGCACGGCGCGCGACCTGGGCCTCGAGGAGCTGGTCGTGTGGGTGCGCGACGGCGAGGGGCTGCAGGGCTTCTACGCCCGCGCCGGCTACGCCGAGGTGGGCCGCCACCCCGGCGGGATCCGGCTCCCGGACGGCGACCGCGACGGCGTCATGATGC
>CANKBT010000043.1 GCA_947479995.1 Frankiaceae bacterium
GACACCTCGTGCGGGCAGCGCGGCGCGCCCTCCTGCTCGCGCCCGCAGACGGGGCAGGCGGTGCGGTGGCCGACGGCGACCCGCGTGCCGACCGCCGACGACGGCCCGGCGACGGTGAGCACGGCTGCGCGGTAGACGCCGACCGTCGGCGTGCCGAGCGCGGCGGCGAGGTGCCGCGGGCCGGAGTCGTTGCCGACGACGAGGTCGGCGGCGGCGAGCAGGCCGAGCAGCTGCGGCAGCGCCAGGGCGTCGACGAGGTCGACCGCGCCGGACTCCGCGGCGACCGCGCGGCACGACGGCTCGCCCGCGCCGACGACGGCGACCCGGCAGCCCCGGTCGCGCAGCGCGCGGGCGAGCGCGGCGAAGTGCGGCCAGCGCCGGCGCGCGTCGCTCGCGCCGGGGTGCAGCACCACGAGGGGGCCGTCGCCGGGCGGCGGCGCGACGCGGTCGCCGGGCACGCTCGCCAGGCGGGGCACGGTCGTCACCGGCGCTGCGCCGACCAGGCCGACGACCTCGAGCGAGCGCAGCACCTCGTGCACGTGCGACGACCACGGCACCGTCCGGTCGAGCGGCGGGGCGCCGGCGTCGCGCGCGCCCGCGGTCACCCGCGCGCCGAGCGCGCTCACGAGCGGGTTGCTCGCGCCGCCCCCGCCGTGCAGCTGCAGGGCGACGTCGGGCGCCTCCGCGCGCCGGGCGGCGAGCCAGCCGTCGAGGTCCCCGGGCGGCCCGAAGCCGTGCAGCCCGTCGACCTGCGGCACGACGACGACCCGGTCGACCGGCGACGGCCGGCCGGCGAGCAGGGCGGCGTGCGCCGGCCCGGCGAGCAGCACGACCTCGGCGTCGGGGTACGCCGCGCGCAGCGCCTCGAGCGCCGGCAGCGACAGCACGAGGTCGCCGAGGCCACCGCCCCGGAGCACGGCGACGCGGCGCACCTGCGCGACCCGGGCGACCACGCGTCGCCCCTCCCCCGCGGGCCGGGGAGGAACCACCGGCTCTGGCAGCATGTCCCGGTGCGAGGACCGGTGGGGCGCGTCGGCCTGCTGCTGCTGGCGCTGTTCCTCGGCATCGGCGCCACGCTCCCCGCGCTGCCCGACGGCGTGCGCGAGGCGGGCGGCGGCGGCGCCGCGCTCGGCGTGGCGCTCGGCGCGTTCCCCTTCGCGGCGCTCGCCGGCCGGGTGCTCGGCGGGCGCTGGACCGACCGCCGCGGCCGGGTCTGGACGCTGCGCGCCGGGCTGGGCGTCTCCCTGGCCGCCGGGCTGCTGCTCGTGCTGCCGCTGCCCGTCGCGGGCATCGTCACGGCGCGGCTGCTGCACGGGCTGGCGGACGCGCTCGTCTACACCGCCGCGGCGGCGTACCTGCTCGACCGCAGCCCGCCGGAGCGCCGGCCGCAGGCGCTCGCGCTCATGGGCACCGGCATCTGGGCCGGCTACGCGCTCGGCCCGGTGGTGGGCGCGTTCCTCGACCTGCAGCAGGTCGGCCTCGTCGTGCTGGCGGGCACGCTGGCCGGCCTGGCGCTGACGCGCGGGCTGCCCGAGGGCACGCGTCCGGCGGCCGCACCGGGCGGCGGCGTCCGGGCGCTCGTGCCGCGCGGCTCGCTCGTGCCCGGCGTCGCGCTCGGGCTCGGCAACCTCGGCTACGCCGCCGTCGTCGGCTTCCTCGTGCTGCACCTCGACGACCGCGGCGCGGCGGGCGCGGTCGCGCTCACGGCGTTCAGCACGGCGGTGCTGGCCGGCCGCGTGCTCGTCGTGCCGCTGGCGGTGCGCGTCGGCATCCTGCGCACGCTGCCGGCCGCGCTCCTCGCGATGACCGCCGGGCTGCTCGTCGTCGCCGCGACCCGCAGCACCGCCGTCGCGGTCGCGGCGGCCGTCGTCATCGGGCTCGGCTACTGCCTGCCGTTCCCGGCGCTCGGCGCGCTCGTCGCCGGCCGCGTGCGCGAGGACCAGCGCGGCGCGGCGGTCGGCGCGCTCACGGCGTCGTACGACCTGTTCGTCGGCGTCGGCTCGCTGGCCTTCGGGCTGCTGGCCGACGGCCTCGGCACGCCGGCGGTCTTCGTCGCCGCCGCCGTCGGCACGCTCGCCGCCGGGGCGCTCGACGCCGGCCTCGCGCGCGACGAGGCCCGGCGGCCGCTCGTGCCGGCAGGACCGGCCGGGCCGGCCGCCTAGCGCTTCGCCGCGGCGAGCATCTCCTCGCGGCTGACGACCTTGACGCGCTCGCGCGGCGTCGGGCCCTTGTGGTGCTCGACGATGCCGAACGCCTCGCCGAGGCTCATCTCGTGGGCGTCGAGCCGGCCCCAGTCCTCCCACGTCGTGTAGGAGACGCCGCGCTCCTCGAGCAGCGCGGTGACGGCCTCGAGCGAGGGCTCCTCGGCGCGCGGCAGCTTCTCGAGGTCTTCGAGCATGCTGCCGACGGTCTCGATCGCGTCGCCCTTGGTGTGGCCGATGAGGCCGACCGGGCCGCGCTTGACCCAGCCGTTGACGTAGACGCCGGGCAGCGGCAGGCCGTCCGCGTCGAGCACGCGGCCGGCGTCGTGCGGGATGGTCCAGCTCTGCTCGTCCCACGGCACGCCGGGCAGCGGCGAGCTCTTGTAGCCGACCGCGCGGTAGACCGCCTGCACCGGCCACTCGTGCACCTCGCCGGTGCCCCGCGTGCTGCCGTCCTGCGCGTCGGTGTAGGCCGTGCGCTCGGTGCGCAGCCCCTCCACCTTGCCCTCGCCGTAGACCTCGACGGGCGCGTGGAAGAAGTGCAGATGCAGCTTGCGCGGCCGGTCGTCGCGGTCGCGCACGGCGTAGCGCTCGAGCTCCTTGACCACCAGGCGCGTCTGGTTGTCCGACCGCAGCGCCTCGAGCGAGCCCTCGTCGTACTCGATGTCCTCGGGGTCGACGACGACCTCGACGTGGGGCGAGTGGTCGAGCTCGCGCAGCTCGAGCGGGGTGAACTTCGCCTGCGCCGGGCCGCGGCGCGCGAAGACGTGCACCTCCTCGACCGGGCTGGCCTTGAGGCCCTCGTAGACGTTCTGCGGGATCTCGGTGACGAGCAGCTCGTCGGCGGTCTTGGACAGCATCCGCGAGACGTCGAGCGCGACGTTGCCGGCGCCGATGATGGCGATGCTGCGGGCCTCGAGCGGCCAGGTGCGCGGGACGTCCGGGTGGCCGTCGAACCACGAGACGAAGTCGGCGCCGCCGAAGCTGCCGGGCAGGTCGATGCCGGGGATGTCGAGCGGCCGGTCCTTCTCGGCGCCGGTCGTGAACACCACGGCGTCGTAGAGGCGGGTGACGTCCTCGAGCAGCAGGTCGCGGCCGAACTCGACGTTGCCGAGCAGGCGCACCTGCGGCTTGTCGAGCACCTGCTTGAGGGCCTTGACGATGCCCTTGATGCGCGGGTGGTCCGGCGAGACGCCGTAGCGGATCAGGCCGTACGGCGCGGGCTGGCGCTCGAACAGGTCGATCGAGACGTCGGTGCCGGACTTCATGAGCACGTCCGCGGCGTAGATGCCGGCGGGGCCGGCGCCGACGATCGCGATGCGCCACGGCCGGTCGGTGCCGGGGACGGGCTGGCTCACGCGCTTCTCCTCTGGTCGCCGCTCTGACTCTCCAGTGCAACGCATCCCGGCGCGGTTCGCACTCCCGTGTGACCGAACCCACGGGTCACCACCAGGTGCTGCCCGGCCCGCCCTTGAACGGCCCGACGACGTCGGAGGTCACCCACCCGCCGTAGAAGCCGCCCTCCTGGGGGCGGACCTCCTCGCCGTCGACGGTGCAGCGGTCGACGGCCGCCGGGTAGACGGCGACGTGGTCGCGCAGCGCGGCGTACGCGGGCACGGGGGTCGGGTAGGTCCAGGCGGCGCGCGCCGCCACGCGGTCGCCGCCGACCACGTCGAGGTAGGACGCGACGCCCTTCCACTCGCAGTACGACGTGCCCGCGGCGGGGCGCAGCGCGCCGGGCAGCCAGTCCTGCGGCGGCAGGTACCAGCCCGGCGGGTGGCTGGTCTCGAGGACGGTGAGCGCGCCGGTGGTGCGGCAGACCTCGACGCCGCCGAGCACGACGACGACCTCCCGCGGGTCGGCGACGAGCGCCGGCGGCCGCGGGAAGTCCCAGACCGAGCGCTGCCCGGGGCCGGCGGGCAGCGGGACCGGCCGGCGCACTAGGCCCGGCCGCGCGTCATAGCCGGCGCAGCGCGGGGCGCGTGCGGCGGGCGCGGCGGCGGCGGGCGAGCAGCACGAGGCCGACCAGGGCCGCGAGGCCGCCCGCGAGCAGCTCCTTCGGCGGGCCGCTGCTCGCCGGCACCGGCGGCACGTACGGCGCGGGAGCCGGGCGCGGCGGGGCGGGCGGGGTGGACGAGGACGCCGCCGACGACGGGGAGGACGACGCCGCCGAGGACGCGGCCGCGGTGCCGAGCGGGTCGGGCACGGCGGCGACGAGCGGGGCGCCGCCGTCCGACAGCGCGGCGACGACGGGCGCACCGCCGTCGGCCAGCGCGGGCGTCGGCAGGGTGGTCGTGTCGTCGGCCAGCGGGTCGACCGCGACCGGGTCGCCGGTCGCCGGGGTGACCTTGCGCGAGGTGCCGGCGCGCTTGGCCGGGGCCTTCTGCGCGACGGCCTCCTTGGCGCCGCCGGCCCGCTCGGCCACCGCGCCCTTGGCGTCGCCGGCCTTCTCGGCGACGGCGTCCTTGGCGTCGGCGGCCTTGGCGACGACGGCGTCCTTGGCGTCGACAGCGCTCTCCCGGGCGGAGGCGGCGGTGTCCTTGACGGCCTCGGTGACCTTCTTGGCCGTGCGCTTGGTGACGCGCTTGGGGCTCACCTTGTCGGCGATGGCGTCGAGGGTCTCGGCCAGCTCGTCGCGGGTCTGCTCGATGCTCGCGGCCAGGGCCTCCGGGTCCTTGGGCATGTCGGCCCCGCCCCGGGTCTGGTCCTCGTCGTCGGTCACTCGCACTCCCTGGTGGGCTCGGACTGGTCCCGGGAGCCTTGCCCGGCACACCTGCGAGGGAACCACCCGTGGATCACCGCGGGCGAACCGCCTACAGTCCCCACTTGCGAACGGTTCGCAAGTAGCGAGAGGGTGCAGCGTGCACATCCCCGACGGCTTCCTGGACGCCCCCACCAGCGTGGCGGGCGGTGTGCTCGCCGTCGCCGGCGTCGCCTACTGCCTGCGCCGCGCCTCGACCGAGCTCGACGACCGGCTGGCGCCGATGGCCGGCCTCGTCGCCGCCTTCGTCTTCGCGGTGCAGATGCTCAACTTCCCGGTCGCCGCCGGCACGAGCGGCCACCTGCTGGGCGGTGTGCTGGCCGCGGTGCTCGTCGGCCCCGCGGCCGGGGCGCTCTGCGTCGCGGTCGTGCTCATGGTGCAGGCGCTGTTCGCCGACGGCGGCCTGACCGCCCTCGGCCTCAACATCACGATCATGGGGCTGGTGACGGCCTTCGCCGGCTACGCCGTCTACCGCGCGCTGCTCGCCGTCCTGCCCCGCCGCGAGGCGAGCGTGCCGCTCGCCGCCGGCCTCGCGGCCGGTGTGTCGGTGCCCGTCGCCGCGGCGGCCTTCACCGCCTTCTACGCGCTCGGCGCCACCTCCGACGTCCCGGTGGGCACCGTCCTCGGCGCGATGGTCGGCGTGCACGTGCTCATCGGCATCGGCGAGGGCGTCATCACCGGCCTCACCGTCGGCGCCGTCATCGCCTCCCGCCCCGACCTGGTGCACGGCGCGGCGCTCGTGCGCCGCCCGCTCGAGGTCCGCACGCAGGCTCCCGCCGTCCCGGCCGGCGGCGCCTGATGGCCACCGCCACGACTGCCCGGCGCAGCGGCCGCACGCGCGCCTTCGTGCTCGCCGGCCTGCTCGTCGCGCTGCTGCTGGCCGCCGTCGTCTCCGGCTTCGCCAGCGGCTCGCCCGACGGCCTGGAGCGCGTCGCCGAGGACAAGGGCTTCGCCGCCACCGCCGAGGACCACGCGCTCGCCGGCTCCCCCGTCGCCGACTACGCCGTCGAGGGCGTCGACGACGAGCGCGTCGCGACCGGGCTGTCCGGCGTGATCGGCGTGACGCTCACCTTCGCCGTCGGCGCGGGCGTCTTCGCGCTCGTCACCCGCCGCCGCCGCGCCGTGCCCGACGAGGGCTAGTGGGCGCCGGGCACACCCACGCCCTCTACCGCGACGGCCGCAGCCCGCTGCACCGCCTGCCCCCGCAGGTGAAGCTCGTCGCCGCGCTGTCGTTCGTGCTGCTCGTCGTCGCGACGCCGCGCACGCAGCTCTGGGCCTTCGGGGTCTACCTCGTGCTCGTGCTGGCCGTCGCGGCCGTCGGTCGGGTGCCGCTGCGCACGCTGCGCACCGGCCTGCTGCTCGAGACGCCGTTCGTGCTGTTCGCGGTGCTGCTGCCGTTCCTGTCGCGCGGCGCGCAGGTCGAGGTGCTCGGCGTCAGCGTCTCGGAGACGGGGCTGCTGGCGGCGTTCAACGTGCTCGCCAAGGCCACGCTCGGCACGCTGACGTCGATGGTGCTGGCGTCCACGACGAGCATCCGCGACCTGCTCAAGGGCCTCGAGCGGCTGCGCGTGCCGCGGTCGCTGCTGGCGATCGCCGGCTTCATGGTCCGCTACCTCGACGTCGTCGTCGGCGAGATGCAGCGCATGCGCGTCGCCCGCGCCGCCCGCGGCTACGACCCGCGCAGCCTGCTGCAGGCCCGGGCCGTCGCGGCCTCCGCCGGGGCGCTGTTCGTCCGCTCGTACGAGCGCGGCGAGCGCGTCTACCTCGCGATGGTGAGCCGCGGCTGGACCGGCGCGATGCCCGACCTCGGCACCCCGGCCGCCACCGCCGCCGACTGGGCGCGCGGCGTCGTGCTGCCCGTGGCCGGCGCCGCCGTGTGCACGGCCGCCTGGGTGGCCGCCCGGTGAGCGCCGCCGAGCGCGTGCTCGAGGTCGAGGGGCTGGCCTTCGCCTACCCGGACGGCCACCAGGCGCTGTTCGGCGTCGACCTGCGCCTGCACCGCGGCGAGCGGGTCGCGCTGCTCGGCCCGAACGGCGCCGGCAAGACGACGCTCGCGCTGCACCTCAACGGCATCCTGTCCGGCGGCGCCGGGCAGGTGCGCGTCGCCGGCCTGCCGGTCGAGAAGCGCACGCTCAAGGAGGTGCGCCGCCGCGTCGGGCTGGTGTTCCAGGACCCCGACGACCAGCTGTTCATGCCGACGGTCGCCGAGGACGTCGCCTTCGGCCCGGCCAACCTCGGGGTGCGCGGCCACGACCTGGAGCACCGCGTGCACGAGGCGCTGCGCCGGGTCGGCATGGAGGCGCACGCCGACCGGCCGCCGTCGCACCTGTCGTACGGCCAGCGCCGCCGGGTCGCCGTCGCGACCGTGCTCGCCATGGAGCCCGAGGTGCTCGTGCTCGACGAGCCGTCGAGCAACCTCGACCCCGCCAGCCGGCGCGAGCTCGCCGAGGTGCTGCTGTCGCTCGACCTGACGCTGCTCATGGTCACGCACGACCTGCCGTACGCGCTGGAGCTGTGCCCCCGCGCGCTGGTGCTCGACGGCGGCGTCGTCGTCGCCGACGGGCCGACGCGCGACCTGCTGTGCGACGACGCGCTGCTGCGGGCGCACCGGCTCGAGCTGCCCTTCGGCTTCGACCCGGTGCGCGCCGGGCGCTGACGGCTGGGAGGATGGCGGCATGACCGGACGGCTCTCCCCGGGCGACCAGGCCCCGCCCTTCACGCTCCCCGACGCCGACGGCCGCGACGTGTCGCTGGCCGACTACGCCGGCCGCAAGGTCGTCGTCTACTTCTACCCGGCCGCCTCCACGCCGGGCTGCACGACGCAGGCCGTCGACTTCGAGGGCGCGCTGCACGAGCTCGAGGGCGCCGGCTTCGCCGTGGTCGGCGTCTCGCCCGACCCGCCGGCCAAGCTCGCGCGCTTCCGCGACGCCGAGGGCCTGTCGTTCCCGCTGCTGTCGGACCCCGACAAGCAGGTGCTCGAGGCGTACGGCGCCTGGGGCGAGAAGAAGCTCTACGGCAAGACCGTCACGGGCGTGATCCGCTCGACGGTCGTCGTGGCCGAGGACGGCACCGTCGCCTCCGCGTCGTACGGCGTGCGGGCCAAGGGCCACGTCGCGAAGCTGCAGAAGGACCTGGGGCTCGCGTCCTGACCGCCGCACGGCCGCTGCTCGTCCTGCTCGCCGCCCTCGCGGCGCTCGTCGGGCTGGCCGGCCCCGCCTCCGCGCACGCCGCGGACGCCGCGGGCGTGCCCGCCGACTACCTCACGACGATCACCGGTGCCCCCGACGTCGAGGGGCTCGAGGTGGCGGTCGTCGAGGGCGGCTCGCGCCTGGAGCTGCGCTGGTCGGCGCCCGGCGAGCTGGTCGTGCTCGGCACCGGCGGCGAGCCGTTCCTGCGCCTCACGCCCGAGGGCGTCGAGAGCAACCGCGACTCCCCCGACCACTGGCTGACGCAGGACCGCCGCGGCACGACCGAGGTGCCCGAGGGCGTCGACGGCCGCGGCGCGCCCGACTGGGAGCGCACCTCCGACGAGCCGGTCGCGCGCTGGCACGAGCACCGCGCGCACTGGACGGGCACCGACCCGCCGGAGGTCGTGCAGGACGACCCGGACGCGCGCCACCGCGTCGCCGACTGGGTGGTGCCGCTGCGCGTCGACGGCGCCGGCGCCGAGGTCACCGGCACGCTCGACTACCTGCCCGGGCCGTCCGGCCTGCCGTGGGGCCTGGTCGCGCTCGCCGTCGGCGTCGGCGCCGTGCTCGCGCAGCGCGCGGGCGGGCGGGTCGCCGCGGCGGCCTGCCTCGTGGTGCTCGCGGCCGACGTCGTGCGCGCGCTCGGCACCGGCCTGTCCGCGGCCGACCGCCCGGCGCAGGCGCTGCTCGAGGCGATGGGCATCGCGGGCGTCGGCTGGGTGCTGCTCGCCGTCGCGGCGGTCGGCCTGCTGCGCGGGCGCCTGGGTGCGGTCGTGCTCGTCGCCGTCGGCGGCGCCGTGGTGGCGCTCGCCGGCGCCACCCCCGAGGTCGGCACGCTCACCGCCTCGCTGCCGCTGAGCCAGTGGCCCGACGCGGTCCAGCGCGCCGCCGTCGCCGTGGGCCTCGGCGGCGGCCTCGGCCTGCTCGGCGGCCTCGTCGCGGCCTTCCGCCAGCTGTCCGAGCGGGACGCGGTCGAGCCGGAGCCCGCCCCGGCCTAGGGTCCGTGCCGTACGCGCGCGGTTGGCGGAACTGGCAGACGCAACGGCCTTAGGAGCCGTCGCCCTCGGGCGTGGGGGTTCGACTCCCCCACCGCGCACGCTCCACTAGCGTCCCCTCCCATGCGCGCAGTGGTCACCGGTGGTGCCGGCTTCCTCGGGTCCCACCTGTGCGAGCGCCTGCTCGACGACGGCCTCGAGGTCGTCGCGCTCGACAGCTTCCTCACCGGGTCGCCGGAGAACCTCGCGCACCTCGTCGGCCGCGACGGCTTCAAGCTCGTCAAGACCGACATCACCGAGTACGTCCACGTGCCCGGCCCGGTCGACCAGGTGCTGCACTTCGCCTCGCCCGCCTCGCCGATCGACTACCTGCAGCTGCCGATCGAGACGCTCAAGGTCGGCAGCGCCGGCACCCTGCACGCGCTCGGCCTGGCCAAGGAGAAGGGCGCGCGCTTCCTGCTCGCGTCGACGAGCGAGACGTACGGCGACCCGCAGGTGCACCCGCAGCCCGAGACCTACTGGGGGCACGTCAACCCGGTCGGCCCGCGGGGCGTCTACGACGAGGCCAAGCGCTACGCCGAGGCGCTGACGATGGCCTACCGCCGCACCCACGGCGTCGACACCGCGATCGTCCGCATCTTCAACACGCACGGCCCGCGCATGCGCCCGAACGACGGCCGCGCGATCCCCGCCTTCGCCTCGCAGGCGCTCGCCGGCGACCCGATCACGGTGGCGGGCGACGGCAGCCAGACCCGCTCGATCATCTACGTCGACGACCTCGTCGAGGGCATCATGCGCCTGCTGCGCAGCGACCTCGAGGGGCCGGTCAACATCGGCAACCCGCACGAGGTGTCGGTGCTGCACCTGGCCGAGGAGGTGCGGCGCCTCGTCGGCAGCGACAGCGAGATCGTCTTCGTGCCGCGGCCGGTCGACGACCCGAGCGTGCGCCAGCCCGACATCGCCCTCGCCCGCCGGGCGCTCGGCTGGGAGCCGACCGTCGGCTTCGAGGACGGCCTGCAGCGGACGATCAGCTGGTTCCGGGAGGCCCTGCAGCGCTGAGCGCCTCGGCGAGCAGCGGGGCGAGCGCGCGGAACGCCCTGCCCCGGTGGCTGATGGCGTCCTTCTCGGCGTCGGCGAGCTCGGCGGTGGTGCGCGTCGAGCCCTCGGGCAGCAGCACCGGGTCGTAGCCGAAGCCGCCCGTGCCGCGCGGCGCGCGCACGACGGTGCCGCGCAGCTCGCCGGTGACGACGTGCTCGCGGCCGTCCGGCAGGGCGTACGCCGCGGCGCACACGAAGCCCCCGCCGCGGCGGTCGTCGGGCACGTCGGCCATCTGCGCGAGCAGCAGCGACAGGTTGGCGCGGTCGTCGCCGTGCCGGCCGGCCCAGCGCGCCGACAGCACGCCGGGCATGCCGTTCAGCGCGTCGACGGCGAGGCCGCTGTCGTCGGCCACCGCGGGCAGCCCGGTCGCGGCGACCGCCTCGCGCGCCTTGGCCAGCGCGTTGCCGGCGAAGTCCGGTGCGGTCTCCGGCCCGGGCTCGTAGGGCGCGACCTCGTCGAGGCCGACGAGCTCCACGCCGTACGGCGCGAGGATGCGGCGCAGCTCCTCGACCTTGCCGGCGTTGCGCGTGGCGAGGACGACGCGGCTCACGCGCGGGAGGGCAGCGGCTGGGCGAGCGCCTCGGCCTGCAGGCGCGACAGGTCGCGGATGCCGCCGAGCGCGAGGTCGAGCAGCGCGTCGAGCTCGGTCCGCGAGAACGGCGCGCCCTCGGCCGTGCCCTGCACCTCGACGATGTCGCCGTCGGCGGTCGCGACGACGTTCATGTCGGTGTCGGCGGCGACGTCCTCGACGTACTCGAGGTCGAGGCGGGGCTCGCCGTCGACGATGCCGACGCTCACCGCGGCGAGCGGGCGCACGACCGCGCCGGGGGCCTGCAGCACGCGGCAGGCGTCGGTGAGCGCGACGAGCGCGCCGGTGATGGCGGCGGTGCGGGTGCCGCCGTCGGCCTGCAGCACGTCGCAGTCGACCTGGATGGTGTTCTCGCCCAGCACCTTGAGGTCGACCGCCGCGCGCAGCGAGCGCCCGACGAGCCGGCTGATCTCGTGGGTGCGGCCGCCGAGCTTGCCCTTGACCGACTCGCGCCCCGAGCGCGTGTGCGTGGCGCGGGGCAGCATCGCGTACTCCGCCGTCACCCAGCCCAGGCCCGACCCCTTGCGCCAGCGCGGCACGCCCTGCTCGGCGCTCGCCGCCACGAGCACGCGCGTGCCGCCGAACTCCACGAGGCAGGAGCCCTCCGCGTGGTCGAGCCACCCGCGGGTGAGGCGGACGTCGCGGAGCTGGTCGGGGGCGCGGTCGCCGGGTCGAGTCACCCGCCGAGGCTAGCGAGCGGCTCGCTCACACCTCGTACGTCGCCCCGCACACCGCCTGCTCGAGCGGCCCGTCGTACGCCTCGCGGGCCTCGGCGAGCAGCGCCTCGGGGTCGTGGAACGGCATGACGTGGGTGAGCACGAGGCGGCCCACGCCGGCGCGCGCGGCGTGCTCGCCGGCCTCGCGGCCGGTGAGGTGGATGTCGGGCGGCGGGGCCGGCTCGCTCAGCCACGAGGCCTCGCACAGGAACAGGTCGCAGCCGCGGGCGAGCTCGACGAGCGGCGCGCTGACCGCGGTGTCGGCGGAGTAGACGAGCGTGCGGCCGCCCGCGCTCACCCGCAGCGCGTGCGACTCGACGGGGTGGTTGACCACCGCCGTCGTCACCTCGAAGGGGCCGAGCCGGTGCGTGCCCGGGCCGGTCTCGCGGAAGTCGAAGACGCCGAGCAGCAGGTCCTCCGGCGGCTCCTCGTACGCCGCGCGGATGCGCTCGCACAGCCCGGCCGGGCCGTAGACGGGCAGCGCCGGCGGGGTGCCGCCGGGGTGGTAGCGGCGGGCGTAGGAGTAGGGCACGAGGTCGAGGCAGTGGTCGCCGTGCAGGTGCGACACGTAGACGGCGTCGACGTCGAGCAGGCCGACGTGGCGCTGCAGCTGCCCGAGCGCGCCGTTGCCGAAGTCGAGGACGAGCCGGTAGCCGTCGTGCTCGACGAGGTACGCCGAGCACGGCGAGTCCGGCCCGGGGAAGGTGCCGGAGCAGCCGAGCACGGTGAGCCTCACGCGGGCACGCCGACCGTGAGCTCGGGGCCGAGGAAGCGGCGGCCGAGCCGGGCGAACGGCTCGACGTCGCCCGTGGCGGTCCACAGGTGCACCGGCGGCGGGCCGTCCGGGTCGCCGCCGTGGCGGTGGAGGTCCTCCTGCGACAGCACGCGGTAGACGTCCTTGGCCGTCTCCTCGGCACTGCTCACCAGCGTCACGCCGTCGCCCACCACGAGCGAGAGCATGCCCGTCAGCAGCGGGTAGTGCGTGCAGCCGAGCACCACGGTGTCGACGTCGGCCTGCAGCAGCGGGTCGAGGTAGTGCGTCGCGAGCTGCAGCACCTGCCGCCCGGTGGTCACCCCGCGCTCGACGAAGTCGACGAAGCGCGGGCACGCGGCGCTGGTGAGCGCGATGTGCGGCGCGGCGGCGAGGGCGTCGTCGTAGGCCTTGCTCTCGACCGTCACCTGCGTCGCGAGCAGGCCGACGCGGCCCGACCGGGTGGCCTGCACCGCGCGGCGCACCGCCGGCTGGATGACCTCGACGACCGGCACGTCGTAGCGCTCGCGGGCGTCGCGCAGGCACGCGCTGCTGGCGCTGTTGCAGGCGATGACGAGCAGCTTGACGCCGGAGGAGACCAGGCCGTCCATCGCGGCGAGCGCGTGGCGGCGCACCTCGGCGAGCGGCAGCGGGCCGTACGGGCCGTGCGCGGTGTCGCCGACGTAGTGCAGCCGCTCGGCGGGCAGCTGGTCGAGCAGCGCCCTCGCGACGGTCAGGCCGCCCACGCCGGAGTCGAAGACCCCGATCGGCGCGTCGGCGAGCACCCGGGCAGCCTATGTCGCGCGCGTCACCCGACGACCCGCACCCGGCCGAGCCAGGCCGGCACGTCGTCGGCCGGCATCGCGTGCGCCAGGTGGAAGCCCTGCCCGCGGGTGCAGCCGAGGGCCGCCAGCTCGTCCCAGGTGCGGGCGTCCTCGACGCCCTCGGCGACGACGTCGAGGTGCAGGCCGCGCGCGAGGTCGACGATCGCGCGGACGACCTGCGCGTACGCCGGGCGGGTCCTCATGCCGGCGACGAACTCGCGGTCGATCTTCACCTCGTCGACCGGCAGCCGGGCGAGGTCGGTGAGCGAGGTGTAGCCGGTGCCGAAGTCGTCGAGCGACAGCCGCACGCCGAGGTCGCGCAGGCCGGCGAGGGCGTCGAGCGCGGCGTCGCGGTCGCTGAGCACGACCGCCTCGGTGATCTCGAGGGTGAGCGCGCTCGCGGGCACGGCGTGCTCGCGCAGCAGCCGGCCGACCTGCGCCGGCAGGCCGGGGTCGAGCAGCCCGCGGGCGCTGAGGTTGACCGACACGCCGAGCCGGGCGCCGCCCTCGGCCCAGCTCGCCCAGCCGCGCAGCGCGCGCTCGAGCACGTAGGCGGTGAGCGCGATGACCAGGCCGCTGCGCTCGGCGACGCGCACGACGTCCTGCGGCGCGATGCGCCCGAGCGCCGGGTGGTCCCAGCGCAGCAGCGCCTCGGCGCCGTAGACGGTGCCGTCGCGCAGCGCCGCGCACGGCAGCACGTGCACCTGCACCAGCCCGGCCGACAGCGCGCCGGGCAGCTCGCCGGCGATGGCGACGAGCCGGGCGTCCTCGTCGAGCGCGGGGTCGTAGACGCGCAGGTGCCGGCTGGTGCCCTTGGCGGCGTACATCGCCACGTCCGCGTGCTTGAGCAGCGTGCCGGGGTCGTCGCCGTGGCGCGGGGCCAGCGACAGGCCGAGCGACCCGCCGACCTCGACGACCAGGTCGCCGAGCGTCGCGGGCACGCGCAGCGCGCTGAGCACGCGGTCGCCGACCTCGACGGCCTGCGCCTCGGTCGGGGCGCCGTGCAGCAGCAGCGCGAACTCGTCGCCGCCGAGCCGCGTGACGAGGCCGTCGCGGCCGACGGCGCGCAGC